>NZ_JBEONQ010000019.1:0-94054 GCF_040544445.1 Undibacterium sp. GrIS 1.8
TCTACCTGATCTTATTCAATTCTCTGCCTTCAAACTCCGTACTCACTTCTTGTGTTTCACTATCTTTCTTACCTCTACTTCCCCGCCTCTCGACGGGAGCCGAACTATAGCAAACTACACCTCCCTTTGGCAAGTAGTTTCAAATACAAAGTCATTGCAACTGGTTTTAACCCTGATGCGGAGAGTAAAATGTTGGTTTGGTCTTTGCTATACAGAAGGCTCTTTATTTACCTGGAATGCCGTAAATGCTACGTTTGACTGATATACAACTCCCACTCGATCATCCTGAGTCCGCTATTAAGATAGCTATTTTGCAGCGTTTAGATATTACTGAAAGTGATCTAGTCAGTTTCACTGTCTTTCGCAGAAGCTACGATGCCCGCAAGAAATCTGCCATTGTCTTGATTTACACCATAGACGTCGAAACGACTAAAGACGCGCAATTATTGTCCCTGTTAAAGAACAAGCCCAATATCGGCATCACGCCAGACACCAGCTATCACTTTGTCACTCAAGCGAAGAGCGCCCCCGAAGTACGACCTGTTGTGATTGGATTTGGTCCTTGCGGCTTGTTTGTTGCTTTAATTTTGGCGCAGATGGGATTTCGCCCCATCGTATTAGAGCGTGGCAAAAATGTTCGTGAACGTACCAAAGATACCTGGGGTCTATGGCGCAAACGTGAGCTGCAGCCAGAATCGAATGTGCAATTTGGTGAAGGTGGTGCCGGTACTTTTTCTGATGGAAAACTCTGGAGTCAGGTCAAAGATCCCAAGCATTACGGACGTAAAGTATTAACTGAATTTGTTACTGCCGGCGCGCCGCCAGAAATCATGTATGTCAGCAAGCCGCATATCGGGACTTTTCGATTAGTGAAGATGATTGAAGAAATGCGCGCCAATATCGAGTCTCTAGGTGGCGAAATTCGCTTTGAACAAAAAGTCAGCGACATTGAAATTACAGATGGTCAGATTAACGGCGTGCATCTGGCCGATGGCTCATATATAGCGACGAATCATGTCGTCTTGGCTGTAGGACATAGCGCAAGAGACACTTTCAAAATGGTACATCAGCGTGGAATTTATGTGGAGGCGAAGCCATTCTCCGTTGGCTTTCGCATTGAACATCCGCAATCCATTATTGACAAAGCCCGCTTCGGGCCGAATGCAGGCAATAAGATTCTAGGCGCTGCCGACTATAAATTGGTACATCATGCAAGCAACGGACGCTCCGTTTATAGTTTCTGTATGTGCCCTGGCGGTACTGTGGTGGCAGCAGCATCCGAACCGGGTCATGTCGTGACCAACGGCATGAGTCAATACTCTCGCAATGAACGCAACGCCAATAGCGCCATTGTTGTGGGAATTACTCCAACTGACTACCCGGAACATCCATTAGCTGGCATTGATTTCCAACGAAAACTAGAATCTCTGGCATTCCATTTAGGGGGCGAAAATTACAATGCTCCAGGACAGTTGGTTGGTGATTTTTTAGCAAACAAACCCTCAACAGAATTAGGCAGCGTAGAACCGTCCTATAAACCGGGCATTACCTTATGTGATCTGGCCGCAGCCTTACCTGACTTTGCCATAGAGGCTATAAGAGAAGCGATCCCAGCATTCGACAAGCAAATTAGTGGCTTTGCGATGAAGGACGCAATCATCACGGGCGTTGAAACAAGAACGTCATCGCCGATCCGGATAAAACGCGATGATGTGAGTTTGCAGAGCATTAATACAAAAGGTTTATATCCCGCAGGAGAAGGCGCGGGTTATGCTGGTGGCATATTATCAGCGGCAATTGATGGCATCCGAGTCGCTGAAGCGCTAGCCCTAGATATGCAAAAACACATGCAAAAACGGATTACCTCAAACTAATCACGCAATCATCATTACGTGCAAAACGGACAGATCTAAGATTCAATCTGTCCGTTTTTTTCAAAAATTTGCTTTTGATTTGTGATCTGGCTTTCTGGTCTAACTACTAAACAATTTACTACGCAATTAAGTCTTCCATCCCCTCGCTTAGCTCAGTCAAAGTCGGCATGTCATTCAATATGGCGTTAGACGAAATGCCGAGTTTTTTCGCTACCTCGACTGGGAAAGTGGCGTCTAACTCTTCTTGCGAGTAATTATTTTCCTGCGCACGTGAACGCCAGGCGGCAATGTGGATGATCGCTGCCATTGGTTCAAAAGGTGTATGTTCTAGCGGCTCTGGGAAAGCCTTAATCACAGTCGCAAAATTATCCGGAAAGCGCCAGCGCTTTGCCAGCTCTGCACCCACGTCAGAAAAATCATATCCAAACGAAGAATGCTCAACACTCAATCTGCGAGAATCTAAAGTCCCGGCGATTTTATCAACTTGTAGCATTTGCTCAGGCATTGCTGCATGCATTACCAGTTGACCAATCGCATGCATCATCCCGACGGTAAATGCAAAATCCGAATTACCCCGAATTTGTTTTGCAAGCCACTTTGCGATCACTGCGGTATGCAAGCTATAACGCCAAAACTGCTTTAAATCCACACCTGGCATCGCCTTAAAACCACCGGTCAAACCGCTACTGACAACCAGTGTACGTACTGCCATAAAACCCAGCATCAAGACAGCATCATCCACAGTGCCTATGGTTCTTGATGAATGGTAATACGAAGAGTTTGCCAGTCGTAATAACTTTGCACTCAAGACTTGGTCAGCGGCTAATTTTTTTGCAATCTCATCAATTGATACGTCTTCATTATTAAAACTATCAATGACTTCTTGAACGACTTTAGGAATGGTAGGCAGCGCATTTTGTTGCTGGAATAGTGCGTCGAAATTCATATAGCATCTCCTTTAACGACAGTTTGGAACTGTTACAGCTCATTATTGAATTTATATGCACAAGGAAAGCGATTGCCGCCTTCAGTTGATGTGAGGATTTTATTTTGCTCTCACTATCGAAAATCATACTCCGATAAGATACCGAAAGACATTAAATTTTCTACGAGATCAAAAAAGCACGTCGCCTCTAACGGACGTATATGCAAAAAAGGCGGGCTAATAAAAATTTAGTGCACTCCGTATTTACAAAGCAGCTTGTACGAATTTGCATAAGTCCTAAAAAATCAAAGTTGTTTCTGCCAATACGCAACATCGATCCATCGCCCATGCTTAAAACCGACCTGTGCAAATTGTGCCACTTGCTTAAATCCACATTTTTTATGCAAATGCACGCTCGCCTCGTTGGGTAAAGCGATACCACCAATTGCAGTATGCACACCCTGCTTAGCTAATTGACTCAACAAGGCGCCATACAAAATCGTGCCCGCCCCTTGGCCATGCGCCTCCGGTGACAGGTAGACAGAAACCTCTGCTGAAAATCGATATGCTGAGCGCGCCCTCCATTTTGTTGCGTATGCATAACCAAGCATAGCGCCATCACGTTCCAGGATTAACCACGGAAAATTCTGTGTTACCTCAGCAATGCGATCCGACATTTCAGCCAGACCGACCTCGCTCTCTTCAAAAGAGATCGCTGTAGTCACAACATAATGGTTATAAATTCTACAAATTGCTTCAGCGTCGTCAAGACTCACGGGGCGCACATCGGACATCATCATATTCTCACTCATAAAAAAACGCCTACCTGTACCATCACAGAGAGGCGTCTTTATTGACCTCAGATCAGAAATATTTCTATCACTTCATAGAGCATTTGAACAAGTCAACATCTAGGCAATATCAATATACTCCCCCTATTTTTCATCAAAAACCTTAGATTAACTAGGTTTTACTAGGACAACTAAAAATACTTACTAGGAGTATATTAATTAACTGCTTCCAACTCGATACATAAAGACTGGAAGAGTGCTCAAACTTTTATTCGTCTTTAGCACCATCAATGCCAAGTTCTTGAATCTTCCTTGTAATCGTGTTGCGCCCTATTCCCAACCGAATTGCCGCGTCATTTTTTCTACCGTGTGTATGTTTTAGTGCCGCCTTAATCACAACGGATTCAAAACTACGACCCAACTTATCGATCACATCGGATTGGCCTTGCGTCAGCATTGCTGTCGCCTCGGCTTCCAGCAAACTCATCCAATTATCTGCCTTGTGTTGCTGCGATTCTGCACTGCTGCCAACCAAACTATTACCATTTAAAACACTGCTGCTCAAGGTATCAGCTTGGCGCAACAAAGACGATTCGCTAGTAGTGTTGGCATGCTGCATCGGGGCTGCAACATGTACGGGAACCGGTAACAAATCCTGAGGCAAGTCCGGCACCTCTACCGTTTGCCCCGGTGCCATCACGGTAATCCAATTGCACAAATTTTCTAACTGCCGCACATTACCCGGAAACTCTAATCCAGACAAAAATTGCAATGCTGGTTCTGACATCCGCTTAACTTCTACGCCAAGTTGCTTGGCGCTTTGCGCTAAGAAAAATTTAGTCAGTAGCGGAATATCTTCGCGTCGTTCGCGCAAGCTGGGTAAGCGTAAGCGAATCACGTTTAAACGGTGATATAAATCCTCGCGAAACAAGCCATCCTTGACGCGGAATTCTAAATTTTGATGCGTCGCCGCAATCACACGAACATTCGCTTTCATAGGTTGATGTCCACCGACGCGATAAAAATGACCGTCGGACAAAACCCGCAGTAACCGAGTTTGCAAATCAAAGGGCATATCGCCAATTTCATCTAAAAATAAGGTACCGCCTTCGGCTTGCTCAAAGCGTCCGCGTCGGGTCGCTTGCGCACCGGTAAATGCGCCGCGCTCGTGTCCGAATAATTCAGACTCCAATAAATCTTTAGGGATCGCGGCGGTGTTCAGCGCGATAAAAGGCTGTGCTGATCTGGGGCTGTGTTTATGCAAAGCCCGAGCGACTAATTCTTTTCCGCTACCGGATTCGCCAGTGATCAAGACTGTGACATTCGATTGAGATAAACGGCCAATCGCTCTGAAGACATCTTGCATTGCGGGCGCTTGCCCCAAAATCTCTGGCGTCTCCGAAATGGTTTGCTCTACATTCGATTCGCGCAAACTTTCATCCAAAGCGCGACGAATTAATTCAACCGCTTTGTCCAGATCAAATGGCTTGGCGAGGTATTCAAACGCGCCGCCTTGGAACGCCGCTACCGCCGAATCCAGATCCGAAAACGCGGTCATGATAATCACCGGCAGACCAGGGAATTTTGCTTTAACGACCTGCAATAACTCTAAGCCAGAAGCGCCATGCATACGGATATCGGAGACCAAAACCTGTGGCGTATCGCTTTGCAATGCAGCCATCGCATCACGCGCATTAGTAAAGCTTTTTGTCGTGAGATTTTCGCGTGCTAAGGCTTTTTCAAGCACCCAGCGAATTGAATCGTCATCGTCAACTATCCAGATTGGTTTCATATAATCGTTTTGTCCCGCATTAAAAATTAAAGCAAATTAGATAGCGGCGCTTGTGGCACCACCAACGTTCCATCCACCCGCATTAAGGCAATGGAATCAAAATCCGGAAATCCGTGCACCCAGGCCGACTTTCGCAATCAATCACGCCCATGTGTTGCTCGATAAAAGTTTGCGCTAGTGTCAGTCCCAATCCGCTACCACCGTCACGTCCCGATACCAAGGGGTAAAAAATGCGATCGATAATTTCGGCTGGAATACCTGGTCCGTTATCGATGATATGCAAATCTAATGCCAGCCTGTACCGTATCTTGGAAATAGTAATCTGGCGCACCACACGCGACTTAAATGTCAGCTCGGCATCGCCACGCTTGATGCGCTCGCTTAAAGCCTGCGCTGCGTTGTGGGCAATGTTGAGTACGGTTTGAATCAGTTGCTCCTGATCGCCGCGGAACTCAGGAATCGACAAATCATAATCACGCTTAATACTCAAGCCTTGCGGAAATTCGGCAAAAATCAAACTGCGTACTCGCTCACAAACTTCGTGAATATTCACATCGCCAACGATGTGCGGCAAACGATGCGGCGCCAGCAAGCGATCAACCAACGTCTGTAAACGATCGGCTTCTTTGATAATGACCTGGGTGTATTCGCGTAACTCTTTTAGCTGACGCTCGGGCAATTCAAGTTCTAATAATTGCGCGGCACCGCGTATGCCGCCGAGGGGATTTTTGATCTCATGGGCCAGGTTGCGAATCAATTCTTTATTCGCTCGGTTCTGGTCTTGCATACGTTCTTCGCGATCCAGCTTGAGCTGTTGTACGTTCTCGCGCAACTCGATTAATACCGGATTATCGGGATTGTCCAGTGCAGTGACAATACTGTGTACATGCAATGGATCTTTGCCCGCCCGCACCAGAGTTAAATCTTGGCGCTTGTCCCCGAACTGATGTGCGACTGCCTGATCAAATACTTCTAACAGCTCGTTACCGTTTAAAAACAAATCACTTAATTTTTGTTGATTTAAGGCCTTGAGTGAATTCTCTAGCAAACTCTCTGCCGACGCATTGGCATATAAAATATAACTATCTGCATCCAGCACAATTACGGCTGAAGTCAGCAAATCGAGTCCCGCAAAAGAGGTCATTGGTGTTTTCAAGATAATCCATAAAAAAAGGCCGCCTAGTGCGACCTTGTTACGCAAGCATCATGCCTGAAATCTTTTTTTATTCAGACGCCAGCTCTTTATTTTAAATTGCTGAGCTCTCGTTTCAGTGCTTCGATGTTTTTTTCGGTGCGGCTAATATCATCTTTCATCATATTAGTGCGCTCTTGATACTTGGCATAATTTCGCTCATCGCCACGTCGTTCTGGCTCACCATTGTTGTAATCTTTTTTCAATGCAGCTAATTTTTGCTCTTCCGTTTTTAACTCATCTTGCAGAATTTGTTTTCGATCAGAGTCACGTGCTTTCTGAGTACTCTCATCCACCTTGGGGAAATCCGAAGGTGAGGATGCTGATTTTGACGCTGTTTTTTTTGTCCCCATAAATGCTGGCGCAGGGACGACTGTAATGCCGGGCAACTCAACTCGCTTGCAACCTTTAGTTTCGCCGGTGTTTTTGTACTCTTTATTGCCATTGGCATCGACGCACAAAAACACATCCGCATCTGCATGTGCGGACGGTGCAAAAAAAACTGCCAGTAAAGCTAGGCCACTCAATAGTCGATTCATTTTATCTATAGGTCAGTCAATAACCTCTTTAGTGTATTCCAAGCAAGCGCCCAGCACAATTACCATCTGTAAATGCTTACAATAAATTACTTAATAAACATGACATTTAAGTTATCAGCATATCGACAAAGAGGTATTTTTTAAATACTCCCTCTTATTTTTCTAATTTATAGTCGATTGTCCATACTTTATATGGACGATAAAAATATACTCATAGTAAGTATATTTAGGAAGCAAGAGAAATTTCGTCCTACTTAAGCTAAAAAGACATAAAAAAAGCGGAGAAATCTCTCCGCTTTTGACTTCGTTGCTAATTGCTTTAATTAGCTTGAATTGGCAGGTACCCGATTACAAAGAGTAGTACATATCAAACTCAGCAGGATGCGTGGTCATACGCATACGCTGTACATCTTGCATTTTCAGTTCGATGTAAGCATCAATCATACTGTCGCTGAATACGCCACCGCGTGTTAAGAACTCACGGTCTTTGTCCAGCGCTTCTAATGCTTGTTCCAATGAATGGCAGACTGTTGGGATCAACGCGTCTTCTTCTGGTGGCAAATGGTACAGATCTTTAGATGCTGCTTCACCTGGATGTATCTTGTTTTGAACGCCGTCCAAACCAGCCATCAACAAGGCAGAGAATGCCAGGTATGGGTTAGCCAGTGGATCTGGGAAACGTGCTTCAACGCGACGACCTTTTGGATTCGATACGTAAGGAATACGGATAGAAGCAGAACGGTTTTTAGCAGAGTAAGCCAGTTTTACCGGTGCTTCGTAACCTGGAACTAAACGCTTGTAGGAGTTAGTACCTGGGTTAGTAATCGCATTCAAAGCGCGTGCATGCTTGATAATGCCGCCGATGTAGTACAGAGCAAAGTCAGACAAACCAGCATAGCCGTCACCAGCAAACAGGTTGGTACCTTCTTTCCATACGGATTGATGAACGTGCATACCAGAACCATTATCGCCAACGATAGGTTTTGGCATGAAAGTCGCTGTCTTACCGTAGGTGTGCGCCACGTTCCATACAACGTATTTCAGGTTTTGTGTCCAGTCAGCGCGCTCTACCAGAGTAGAGAATTTAGTACCAATTTCGTTTTGGCCAGCGCCAGCAACTTCGTGGTGATGCACTTCAACTGGAATGCCCAAGGATTCCAGAATCAAACACATTTCAGAACGCATGTCCTGGAAGCTGTCGACTGGTGGCACTGGGAAGTAACCGCCTTTAACTGTCGGACGATGGCCAGTATTGCCGCCTTCGAGTTTTTCGCCTGTGGTCCATGATGCCTCTTCGGAATCAATCTTCACGAAGCAGCCGGACATATCGATTTTCCAGCGTACGCTGTCAAAGATGAAGAATTCTGGTTCTGGGCCAAAGTAGGCAGCATCGCCAATACCGGAGGATTTCAGATAGGCTTCAGCGCGCTTGGCGATGGAGCGTGGATCACGGTCATAACCTTTGCCATCGGTCGGCTCGATCACGTCACATTGCATGAACAATGTTGTTTCTTCCATGAACGGGTCAATGTTGGCAGTAGCAGGGTCCGGCATCAACAACATATCGGATGCTTCAATCCCTTTCCAGCCAGCGATAGACGAACCGTCAAATGCGTGACCAGATTCGAATTTATCCATACTGAACTGGGAAACTGGAACCGTGACGTGCTGTTCTTTGCCTCTTGTATCTGCAAAGCGGAAATCAACGAATTTAACTTCGTTGTCTTTCGCCATTTTCAAGACTTCTGCGGCTGTCATTGCCATGTGAAACTCCTCAAATAAAGCTAAAAATAAATTCGGAAAATGCTGAGCTATCTGCCAACTATCGACCAACCATCGACTGAATAACGGTTAACTTAGTTCGGCTAACTTACTACCGCTAAATTCTTGCCGCTAAATTCCTACCGATCAACTATCAATCAACTAAGCCAATTCTTAACTGACACCTTGAAATGGTGCATTCTTATTTGTGTCTATCATTGCGTTGTTATTCTACAAGAAGCCGCGCCAGAAAAACGACAGCAACCTAAACACACTAAAACACGCTACAACAGATAAAAACCTTCTGCACCAAGTCAATAATGCAACTCGCAAACGATAATAGCAGAATCCGTGCCACCATTTAGGGAAAGAAATTGCGACCACTGAAGATGCTAAATCTTTGTTTTTTCTAAAAATTTTCTGACAACATGATCAAACAAGACATATTCATCCAACAAATTTTGCACCAAATTAAAACATAAAATCATAAGCGCACCAAATTAACGCTTTTTTATAAAAAATACTTAAAATTGCACCCGCATAAAGCATGATCAGAATTTATTACTCTGCTCAGTTAACATAGCGTTCATTCTCAAACCAGCAGTACATAATCTGGTTTAGTACATCCATTGTTGAAGTTGAACGATTTACACCAAGGCTCAATATCATGACAAGCACAACTCTTACATTACTCACGTCAGCCCGCCAACGCGGACAAGAACAAAGTCTGCCGTACGCAGGAGCGGTCACTCCGGAAGAGGCTTTTGCGCTGTTAGAAAGCGATATCAACGTCTTACTGGTTGATGTGCGCACCAATGCAGAAAGAGACTGGATTGGTCGCGTTAAACTACCCGATGCTCAGCACCATGCCGTGCAATGGAGTACCTACCCGGGCGGCAATCCCAATCCTGACTTTTTGACTGAATTAACCAAGGTAACGGCAGACAAAAATACCACTATCCTGTTCCTATGCAGGTCCGGCGTACGCTCACGCCATGCCGCAAAACTCGCCACTGAAAACGGTTACATAGCGTGCTTTGATATTTTGGAGGGATTTGAAGGTGATAAAGACAGCGAAGGTCATCGCAAAACGCTGGGCGGCTGGTGCCAGAGAGGTTTGCCTTGGTTGGGTGCCTGAGTATTTAGCCCCAGATTGATCACAATCTGTAGGTCACAATCTGTAAATCACCATATGGCGCCATCAAATTCGCTACTTCTCTGACTGCAGCAGATCGACCGCAATCTCGCTGGTGTCCTTCAAAGTTTGCAGCACAATATTCGAACGGATATCTAAGACGCCCGTGGTCTTATACAGTCGCTCCAGCACAAACGAGGAATAGTGTTTGAGATTACGGGCTTTTACCCGCAATAGATAATTAGCATCGCCCGTGATGATGTAAGAGCCGACAACTTCGGGCCAGCTTTGTAAAGCAAGCGTGAAATTTTCATGCCATTGCTCTACATCGCGGCGCATGGTGACCTGCACAAAGGCATCCACCTCCAGACCAAGCGCGGTCGGATTGAGGACGGCGCTGTAATGTTGGATGATGCCGCTTTCTTCCAGCAATCGTACCCGACGCAGGCAAGAAGATGGCGATAAAAACACCTTGTCAGCCAGCTCCTGATTGCTGATGCGTCCGTCGATTTGCAGGTAGTGCAAAATTTTAATATCCGTTGCATCTAGCTGCATTTTGACTATCTCCGTACATTCCATCATTAATTGAGTATTTTTTCGCAGTTTATTCTACATAAGCTGGTTTAACCACCTCAATTTGCAAGAACAATTTTTTCATTTGGGAATAAACTTACTGGCATATTTTTCTCTGATGGAGACATCGATGTCAGCTTCTGATCACCAAAAACCGCAACAAAAAAATCCGCAAATTTGGGATATCTCCCCTGCACTGCAAAGCGGTATGCCCGTATGGCCAGGCGACACGGCTTACAAGGCAGAGTCCACCTGGCAAATTGAAGCCGGCTGTCCGGTCAAAGTCAGTAAGATCAGCATGTCCACTCACACGGGTGCGCATTGCGATGCGCCTTCACATTACGATGCGGCTGGCAAAGCGATTGATCAAGTTGATTTGACGACGTATATCGGTGCTTGTCGCGTCATCCATTGCATTGGCCGTCAGCGAGTAGAGCCTGAACATATCGCGGCGCAACTGGCGGGTACTCCGCCGCGGGTTTTATTACGTACTTACTTTGCCGCACCGCAGACTGAATGGGATGATCATTTTCCTTATATTGCACCCGCCACCATAGATCTGTTGGCAAGCCACGGCGTGCGTCTGATTGGGATTGATACGCCCTCGCTCGATCCACAGGATTCAAAAACGATGGATTGCCACTTGACTGTGAAAAAGCATCAGATGGCGATCTTAGAAGGCATCGTGCTGGATGCGGTCAGCGCGGGCGATTATGAGCTGATTGCTCTGCCACTCAAACTGGCGGGACTGGATGCGAGTCCAGTTCGTGCAATTCTTCGTTCGCTCTAAATAGCTACAAAAATAAGCCCTCGTCAAAATCATCGTCCGCTCAATTTTTAACCATACTCATTTTAAATCGCCATGACCACACTCCACCGCCAGCATTGCCTCGACCTCGATGTACAAGATCCTCTTGCCACTTTGCGCGAAGAATTTGATTTGCCCAAGGACGTGATTTACCTCGACGGTAACTCACTCGGTGCAATGCCAAAAGCATCACTGACCCGAGCGCAAGAAGTGATCCGTCAGGAATGGGGTAATGATCTGATCAAGAGTTGGAATAAAGCAGGTTGGTTTGATTTGCCATCTCGTCTGGGTGACATGCTGGCGCCACTGATTGGTGCCGCGCCGGAAGAAGTGGTGGTGACGGATTCGACCTCGATCAATTTATTTAAAGCGCTAGCGGCGGCTTTGCATCTTCAGGCCAGCAATCCTGCTACAGCCGATCGTAAAGTCATCGTGACCGAACGTAGCAACTTCCCGACTGATATCTATATGGCGGAGGGCATTACCCGCTGGCTGGATCGTGGTTATCAAATCAAACTGGTAGACACACCAGACCAATTGGCGGCGGCGATCGACCAGACTACCGCGGTCGTGATGCTGACTCATGCGAATTACCGCAGTGGCTATTTACATGACATGGTCGCAGTGACTGCGCACGCGCATACACAAGGAGCTTTAATGCTATGGGATCTGGCACATTCAGCCGGTGCGGTGCAAGTGGAATTAAACCAGGCGCAAGCGGATTTTGCCGTGGGATGTACTTATAAATATTTAAACGGCGGGCCAGGTGCTCCGGCATTTATCTGGGTGGCAGCACGCCACCAAACGGCATTTTCTCATCCTTTGTCCGGCTGGTGGGGTCATGCAACACCATTTGAAATGGCACCGTCGTTTGTTGGCACACCAGGCATTCGTCGGGCGCTGTGTGGTACACAGCCGATTGTCTCTTTGGCGATGGTGGAATCAGGTCTGGCAGTATTTAGCAAAACCTCGATGGCTGCGATCCGTGCAAAATCCTTAGCACTGACTGAGCTATTTATTCAATTGGTCGAATCACGTTGCGCCAATCAATCCCTGGAACTCGTCACACCGCGCGATCAGGCGCGGCGCGGCAGCCATGTCAGTTTTACACATCCACATGGTTATGCGGTAATGCAGGCGCTGATCGCGCGCGGCATCATTGGCGACTACCGCGAGCCTGCCATCATGCGCTTTGGTTTTACCCCGCTGTATACCAGTTTTGTCGATGTGTGGGATGCCGTCGAAGGTCTTCGCGATATTCTCGAATCCCAAGCCTATGAGTTAAATGCAGAACGTCATGCGGTGACTTAAGCAATCCGATATCAAGCTAAAAACGCCTCCTCAATTACTAAATAAAACACTCATTATGACTAGCGACATCGACAACGACAGCACAGAACAAGCTCCCGGCGGCGCCAGCGAGAATGCCGGAAAATGCCCGGTCTCATGGCATGGCGCCAAAATGGATTTTAAAAATGATATGAGCTATGGCGACTATCTGGGTCTGAATCAAATCCTGTCAGCACAACATCCCCGCTCACCCAACCATAACGAAATGCTGTTCATCATCCAGCATCAAACCAGCGAACTATGGATCAAGCTAATGCTGCATGAACTGCACGCGGTGCGTGCGCAATTGCGTGCTGGCGACTTACCACCGGCATTTAAAATGCTCTCGCGGGTTGCTCGCATCATGGACCAACTAGTGCACGCATGGGATGTCTTGGCAACCATGACGCCGAGCGAATACACTGCGATCCGGCCATATTTGGGCAACTCATCTGGCTTCCAGTCACATCAATACCGTGAGCTGGAATTTTTACTCGGGAATAAAAACGCTAGCCTGCTTAGCGTGCATGAAACCAATACTGAAGCACATACCAGCTTGTCCGATGCGTTGCATGCACCCTCGATCTATGACGAAGCCATCATGCTCATGGCACGCCAGGGATTTGCCATTGATGCAGCACGTTTAGCGCAAGACTGGACGCTTAATGTCGAGCCAAACGAGTCCGTCAAAACCGCCTGGTTACAGGTGTACCAGCAGCCAGAGCAACATTGGGTACTGTACGAACTAGCAGAAAAATTAGTCGATATGGAAACCGCTTTCCGCATCTGGCGCTTCCGCCACGTGACTACGGTGGAGCGGATTATCGGCTTTAAAGTCGGCACCGGCGGCACAGCAGGCGTCAGCTATCTGCGCAAAATGCTCGACGTGGTGTTGTTCCCAGAGCTATTTTCACTCCGCACGGCTTTGTAAAATCACAGGCAAGCTTATCAAGTCACCAAGCAAGTAAATAATATACTCCTATCCAGTAAATTTAATTGTCCATATAAAGTCTGGACAATACGACTATTTTATAAAAATAGTGGGGGAGTATATGATTTTACGCCTCAAAAACGACGGTATATGAAGGTACAAAAAGCCAAGTCATTAAAAATATTCTGACGAATATTGTTTAACATGTTTTTTTGCTCACATTTTGATTTATTATTTGTTAACAATGTTTAACAGTCCAGAGCGGCAATCATCATGTGAACACGGATTCGTTTTCCGCATCCGACTTAACTGAATTAGCGCTGCTCTGCCCCGTCGCTTTCCAGCAACTGAGAAAGCACAATTCCTTAAGGTGAGGCCGCAGATGCCAGATCCCTCGCAAGTCACTCAGATCAGTAGCACGGCGACAGGCGTGGCAGAATCACCGCCTGAAGATACCGCTTCTACCTCTCCACCACAGCGTCCCCAAACGCCGTTGTTACCGCAACGCGGCTGGTTTGGATTACGCGAAAAATTGTTGATGCTAGTGATCGGAGTCGCCATCGGCTGCCTGTTTGTGGCAATGGCGACTTGCTACTTTGTTAGCCAACGCTCGATGGAACTGGTGATCGAATCACATCTGGCGTCGGTGGCACGTTTGCATGCGCAACGGATAGACGAATTCAACGCATTTCTGCGCACGCAAGTGCGCCTGATCAGCACCAGAACTCAGTTGAGTAAATCGGTCAGCAATTACATCGATCAACGCAATCCCGACGCATTGGACTTGACCAAGCAAATGCTGGAAGACGCCAAACGGTCTGCGTCCTCATTAGATAACGTATTGGTATATGGGCTGGATGGCAAACTGATCGCATCGATTTCTGCCATCAGCCAAGAATCGCAACAGCTAGATACCCGTACCCGGGACGCCCTGCTGACCAGCCAACAAGTTACCAGTAGCATCATGGGGTCAGATGGCAAGCGGCTAATGCGTGCAGGCGGCCCTTTGATGGATGGACAACGCGCTATTGGTATTCTGGTTGTGCTGAATAGTCTGGAACCTTTGCGTGCGATGTCGAGTAGTAGCGCAGGCTGGATATCCGAGGAACTGATCATCACCGAAGCTGACAGCGAAGGACGTGTGCGACCGCTGACACCGCTGCGTTTTGCGATGCTGGATGATGTCCCGGTCGCCGAATTAACACGAATTAAAAATCCCTACTCTGGCACATCAGAAGAACATCATCTGCTGGCAGGCAAAGATTATCGTGGTGTGTCGGTACTGGCTTATACGCAAACATTGACTCAGCCAAACTGGACCGTGATGGTCAAAATTGATCAGGAAGATGCATACAAACCTATCTACGATCAGCGCAATCTATGGCTAGCCTCGATCTTGGTGATATTGGTCATTGTGGCGCTAATTGCAGTCTGGCTATCCAGCCATTTCAGCCTGCCTATCATGCGTCTGGCTGAGGTTGCCGTGATGATCGCCAGCGGCGACATCAAGCGCCGCATGAACCATCAATCAAGAGATGAACTAGGCATGCTGTCTTATGCCGTCAATCGCATGGCCGACGAACTGGTCGACGTGAGTGAAGAATTAGAAACTCAATTACGCCTACAGCATGACAAAGCAGACCGTCTCAATGAACAATTAATCCACGCCAATAACGAGTTGCACTGGTTATCGCGTACCGATGCCCTCACCCGCTTATTTAATCGCCGTACGTTAGAAGAAACCTTAGAAAGTGAATGGCTGCGCGCCATCCGCAACCATCATTCGATGGCAGCGATTATGATCGATATCGATTTTTTTAAACTGATCAACGACGTATCAGGACATGCCAACGGTGACGAATGTCTGCGTCGTTTTGCGGGCGTATTAAAAGAGACCGCACAACGCAGCGGCGACTTTGTCGCCCGCTACGGCGGTGAAGAATTTGTAGTGCTAGTGGTCGATGCCGATCTGGATCAGGCACTGGCATTTGCAGAACGAATTCAGGCACGATTGGCAGAAGAAGCGATTCCGCATCCCTCCTCTATCTTAGGACCGGTGATCACCGTTAGTATCGGCATTGCTGCTTGCTTCCCAAACAAAGACGGAGCGCCACGTGAACTGATGTCGCTGGCAGATCAGGCTTTGTATCTGGCAAAATCAAGGGGCCGCAACAGAATAGAAAGTCTAGTAAAAACCGAACCAAAATAAAACAGGCGACAAGAACATTGCCTTGTCGCCTGTTTTTAATCGCGGCTTTTAACTGCGTTTTTTATTACTTTTTTATGGTGCTTGCTAATTAAAATTACTGATTAAAATTGTTGATTAAGCTGATATAGCAAAGCACGCCATATCAGCCGCAATCAACAGAGATATTCAATATTAAAACGCCGCAATACCAGTCTGGGCACGACCCAAAATCAAAGCATGAATATCGTGTGTACCTTCGTAAGTATTCACCACTTCCAGATTCACCAGATGGCGTGCCACGCCAAACTCATCCGAGATACCGTTGCCACCCAACATATCACGTGCCATACGAGCGATATCTAATGATTTTCCGCAAGAATTACGCTTCATGATCGAGGTAATTTCTACCGAAGCAATGCCCTCATCCTTCATGCGTCCCAAACGTAAGCAACCTTGCAAGGCCATCGTGATTTCAGTTTGCATGTCAGCCAATTTTTTCTGAATCAATTGATTCGCAGCCAGCGGGCGACCAAATTGCATACGATCCATCGTGTATTGACGCGCGGTGTGCCAGCAAAATTCTGCCGCACCCAGAGCACCCCAGGCAATACCATAGCGCGCAGAATTCAGGCAGGTGAACGGACCTTTTAAACCCTCGACATTCGGCATCAGATTTTCTTCAGGGACAAATACATTGTCCATCACGATTTCACCGGTAATCGAGGCACGCAAACCCACCTTGCCGTGGATCGCCGGTGCGGATAAACCCTTCCAGCCTTTTTCCAAAATAAAGCCGCGGATACGACCATCATCGGTCTTCGCCCACACTACAAATACATCGGCGATCGGGCTATTGCTGATCCACATTTTGGCACCGCTCAGCGCATATCCACCAGGGACAGTTTTCGCCCGCGTGACCATGCTGCCAGGGTCAGAACCGTGATCAGGCTCAGTCAAACCAAAACAACCAATCCACTCACCTGTTGCCAGCTTAGGCAAATATTTCTGCTTCTGCGCCTCACTACCAAATTCATTAATCGGCACCATCACCAGCGAGCTTTGCACACTCATCATCGAGCGATAACCAGAGTCAATACGCTCTACCTCGCGTGCCACCAGACCATAACAAACATAGTTAAGACCAGCACCGCCGTATTCTGTAGGGATGGTCGAACCGAGCAAACCCAGTTCACCCATTTCACGAAAAATTGCCGGGTCTGTTTTCTCATTACGGAAAGCGTCCAATACCCGAGGTGCCAGCTTCTCCTGACAATACACACGTGCAGCCTCTTGCACCATGCGCTCGTCATCAGTCAACTGCGATGACAACAATAAAGGATCGTCCCAATGAAATGATGCTTTTGCCATTTGTCTCTCTCTGTAATTAATATAAAAATGTCAGGCGAGTATTTTAATACTTTAGTTATACCTGTATTTATTTCTTGCAGAAATTTTTATTTTGCCAATTTCTTACGACAAGTTTAATCCGATAGTGATCACGCTGCGCTTTTGAGTTTGAAGCTAGTTTGATCCTGGTCATAACGCCGTAATACTTCAGCCGTAAGATAACTATATCTGCTGTACGTGCAACCGATATGCCCGATGGCAGCCAGGTGCGCCTTGCCCGATTAGGACAAGGTCAGCACCGCGCCCAATTCTATGCCAGCGCATCAACGCGACGGCAATCAATCATCCCAAACTATTTACTGTATTTCTGAGATAAAAAATAATATCTCGGAATTTGAGCTTATTAAAGTATGCCAATGAGCTTGGATGGCAAATAGGTGATTGACAGACAACGCGTGATTGTTTGCGCCACGGAACCAGATATTTTTTGATTTGGGAATAATGCAGTATGGCTTTGGTCCCTCCGACTGGAATCGAACCAGTATCCCACGCTTAGGAGGCATGTGCACTATCCATTGTGCTACGGAGAGACGCTAATCGAGCTGGAGTATTACTTGCTCTTTGGAAGAAGCCGCATCTTACCTGAGCGGGGCTGAACAATCAATTCGGCTGTTTTTAGAGATGCGCTTTCTCTATGAGGTCACGCACTCAAGTACAATACTGCCTTTATTCATCCAATTGCAGCAGATTACCGTCAATTTCGGTCGTGTTTAAGGAAATTGTCTCATCTGCAAACGCTCTAATCAGTTCATCTTTTTGTTCACCAGGTAATTATGGCAGTCATTTCTCTCAGCAATGCCCAATTGGCATTCGGTCACGTCGCCCTGCTCGATCATGCAGAATTTTCTATTGAGACCGCAGAACGCGTCGGTCTGATCGGTCGCAACGGCACAGGCAAATCATCTTTGCTCAAGATTATTGCGGGCACGTCCAAATTGGATGATGGCTTACTCGTCATGCAGCAAGGCATCAAGATCGCGTATGTCGAACAAGAGCCACAATTTTCGCCTGACATCAGAGTCTTTGATGCGGTGGCATCCGGTATGGGCGAGATGGCTGCGCTTTTGCAAGAATATGAAGAGCTGACCGGTCAGTTTGGTGGCGACAATGATGATGCCTTAATGGAGCGCATGCATGACATCCAGATCAAACTGGATGCGGCAGATGCATGGAGTCTGACTAACAAGGTTGAAACTACCTTAGACAAACTTAATCTCAGCGCAGATGCGATCATGAGTACGCTTTCTGGCGGGATGAAAAAACGTGTCGCGCTAGCATGCGCCTTGGTCAGTGCGCCCGATGTGTTGCTGCTGGATGAACCGACCAACCATTTGGATTTCTCGTCTATTCAATGGTTAGAAGCTTTATTGCGCGATTTTAAAGGTAGCGTGCTGTTTATTACCCATGATCGTAGCTTCCTGGATAACGTCACGACACGGATTATTGAATTAGATCGCGGCAAAATCACTTCTTACCCCGGCAACTTCACGACGTATCAAACGCGTAAAGAAGAACAGTTGGAAAATGAGGAAGTTGAGAATGCCAAGTTCGACAAATTTTTAGCGCAAGAAGAAGTCTGGATACGTAAAGGCGTCAAGGCACGCCGCGTACGTGACGAAGGTCGTGTCAAACGTCTAGAAAATCTGCGTGCGCAACGTAGCGTGCGCCGGGATCAGCAAGGTCAGGTCAAACTGGATGTCACTACTGGCGAACGTTCAGGCAAGATCGTGGCGGAACTGGAAAACGTCTGCAAATCATTTGGCGAAAAAGTCATCGTTACCGATTTCTCCAGCATCATCATGCGCGGCGATAAGATTGGTTTGATTGGTCCAAATGGCGCGGGTAAAACAAGCCTGCTGAAATTAATTCTTGGACAAGATGAGCCAGACAGCGGCACCATCAAACAAGGTAGCAAATTACAAATCGCCTATTTTGATCAGATGCGTGCTCAGTTGGATGATGAAATGAGCTTGGCAGAGACTATTTCTCCGGGTAGTGATTTTGTCGAAATCAATGGCCAGCGCAAACACGTGATGTCGTACTTGGGCGACTTTTTGTTTGCCCCAGAACGCGCTCGCTCTCCGGTGAAGTCATTGTCTGGTGGCGAACGTAATCGCTTGCTGTTAGCCCGTTTGTTTGCCAAGCCAGCCAACGTTTTGGTGCTGGATGAGCCAACTAATGATCTGGATATTGATACCTTAGAATTGCTGGAAGAACTATTGGAAGACTACGATGGCACGGTATTCTTGGTCAGCCATGATAGAACCTTCCTGGATAATGTCGTCACACAAGTGATCGTGGCGGAGGGCGATGGACAATGGGGTGAATTTATCGGTGGCTACAGCGACTGGGAGCGTTATCGCAATAGCGTGCCCGTCACAAAAAAAGTGAAGAATACGTCGCCGTCAGAAGTTAAAACAGAAGCGAAAGTAGCACTCGCAGCCAAAAAGAAACTCAGCTACAAAGAGCAAAAAGAATTAGATGAATTGCCAGCCTACATCGCAAAACTGGAAGCAGAACAAGAAGCGATTACTGAAACTTTGGCTGATAGCGATTTCTACAAAAATAATTCGTCAGATGAAGTCAAAAAGCTGAATGATCGTTTTGCCGAGATTGATGAAATCTTGCTAGTCGCAATTGATAAATGGGATAGATTGGGTAGCTAATCCGCTACATTGATCTGAATTACATCAAATCAACTAGTGGCTATGCTTAGTCACTGTCACTTAGTAAGTACTACTTAACAATTCTCGCTTAACAAGTATCACCTAACGTCGTTCCAGAAAAAACTGGAGCGACGTTTTTACATGCGCTTTTATATACGCTACTACATGCGTTAATACATGCGTTAACACCTGCACATATTTATGGTTCAGCGCTCGCTTTTACGAAAATCTTTCAGGCGAAATCCCATTACAAATAAAGAAGCAAAGTACGTCACCATGCAGGTCAAAATAATACCCAGCAAAATAGCAAAACGGATCCACCCGTTGCTACGCAAAGCAATCCAGTCAAACTGATTTGCGGACAAAACTGCAACGATACCCATTAACACCAGTGCCACGAGTAATTTCACCAAAAAAAGTAGCCATCCTTTTTCTGGCACATAAATACCCCGACGCCGCAAGCCCATATACAACAAGGTCGCATTCATCCAGGCACCCAAGCCTATTGATAACGCCAAGCCAGCGTGCTGTATGTAGGGCACAAATAGCAAGTTCATCAGCTGGGTAGAAATCATCACGATCACCGCAATTTTCATCGGCGTGCGAATATTTTGTTTCGCATAAAATCCCGGCGCCAAAATTTTAACCACGATCAATCCCGTCAATCCTATGCCATATGCCGCCACCGCCTGCGCGGTCATGTGCACAGCTTCGGCACCAAATTTGCCATGGTTAAACAAAGTCGCTGTGAGGGGAACAGGTAAAGTTGCCAGCGCTACTGCGGCAGGCATCGCCAGCAAACAGGTCAAGCGCAGACCCCAATCTAACAAAGAAGAATATTCATGTGTATCCGCATCAAAATTCGCCTTAGACAAACTGGGCAATAAAACCGTACCTAATGCAACGCCAAGTAAAGCAGTCGGAAACTCCATCAACCGATCTGCCGATGCCAACCAAGACATGCTGCCATCCCGCAAATGCGATGCCCAGGTCGAATTAATCAAAACACTGATCTGGGATACAGAGACCGCCAACACAGCGGGACCCATTTGCCGCAAGATACGACGCACACCAGGGTCGCGCAAACCAAACAAAGGATTCAAATGAAAGCGTGGCAACATCCCAATCCTTACCAGGGAGGGTACTTGTATCGCCAGCTGCATTACACCGCCGACAAATACCGCAATTGCTAAAGCATAAATCGGCTGCGCTAATAAAGGTGCCAGATACAATGAACCTAGAATCGATGACACGTTCAATAGCACTGGAGTAAAAGCTGGGATTTTAAATTCGCGCCACGTATTTAAAATCCCGCTCGCTAATGCCACTAAGGACATAAACCCAATGTAAGGGAACATGATGCGCGTCATCATCACCGTGACATTAAATTTAACAGGATTGTCAGCAAATCCTGATGCAAACAAATAGACTAAAATTGGCGCTCCGACCACGCCAATGATGCAAGTCAAAAGCAATGCCCACGTCAAGACAGTTGCGACATCATCCACCAACTCTTTAGTCGCCTCATCCCCTTTTTGATTCTTATATTCGGCCAAAATTGGTACAAAGGCTTGCGAGAACGCACCCTCAGCAAATAAGCGCCTGAAAAAATTAGGAATACGAAACGCAGCGTTGTAAGCGTCAGTCAAAGCATCTGCACCAAAAGCACTATTAATCAGTACCTCACGAAGCAAGCCAGTGATCCGCGATAGCATGGTTATGCCACTAATAGTGGCGAGCGTTTTGAGTAAGTTCATGGAGCGGCATTATAACGGTAGCCTCAGCAAGAGGCGCATCTACTTGGCATAGAAATAATTTAGCAATCGGAATCTGACAATAATCATAAAAAAACAAGCGTGGAGCACGCCAGCTAAAGTTGCCTCCCTATGACAGAGGGCGCCAGAACAAAACATTTGCTGCCAAAACTTTATCTGCTATAATTGCGAGCTTCGCAAATGAGCAACAATGCGAAATCCGGAGAGATGGATGAGTGGTTTAAGTCACACGCCTGGAAAGCGTGCGTAGGTTCATAGCCTACCCGGGGTTCGAATCCCCGTTTCTCCGCCAGCATAGATAAAATAAGGCTCTCCTCGTGAGAGCCTTATTTTTTGCCGTTCAAACTGAATGTGCTATTCAATTCAATTTCCACAGTCCGCACTAAATTTTACTTTTAGAGTAAATTGAGTGATCAACAGCTTACCTACCACCTTAGGTCAGTTGCCTTTTGACCTCTGAAGTCTTCAACCAATTTGACTAAATCCTTGAGAGAATTTGTTAATTCCTCATGACCATTATCTGAGGAGTATTCCATAAATTTTAACCGCATAGATTCCGACGCAACTTCTAGCACGGCGGGATGAACTTCGTCTCTCGGTAAAGTCATGTAATGGAATGGCATGCGCCCATGAGCAAACTGAACATCTTCAAACAAAAGACGTATATCTGGATCGTCAGTACCACAGCCAACAAACAAAAAAGTATGTGTTAACACTAATGATTTAAGAATTTCATAAAAAAGTACGTATTTTGTACGAGCTTTCGCATAATCATTTCTTGTAAAAATTATCTCCTGGGGAGTGTTCGCAGATCCATGGGTTTTAAGAAGCAATCGTACGTCGCCCCCAACAAATAATTCGCAATGTCCTGACTAGTGTGATCTTTTATTATGATTGTGCTCTTGGATGTGTTTGAGGCATAAGTATCATAAATATTGTCAAAATTTGGACTCGCCACTATTGACGCGTCTAAATTGTATATATGTTCATGGATAGCTGCGTGGCCGTATCCTTGACCTTGATATTCTTTTTGCACTAGGTCAATAAATTGGTCTGGCTTAAGCCTTTTTTTGATTAGTTCACAAGCCGTTAGGAAGTCTTTCCTATTGATTAATTCATCGATATGCTCTGTATTGTCAAGAGTTTGAGAGCATCCTTTTAAAAATTGCTCCCACGTTGCGGATCTTTTTCCAGCTATGTTTTGTGAATTTCTCGAAACACCTGCACCAATGACTATTACGCAACGTCTTCTACCTATTGCTTGCACTAATTCAATTGGCCAATGAATCATTGAGAAATTCTTTCATAGAATTTTTGGGAAATACTATGAAAAAATTCACCTGCCTCTGTAACCCGTGAATATTGAGAACCAACAATTCCGTCTTTAGATCCAAGATCAAAAATCGGTGCATGCGCTTGTTGCGATAACGGGACTACACTACTTAATGTTGGTATCACACCTAAATCAACCATTTCTGGATTCACATTGAAAAATAAGCAAAGATTATTAATTTCTTTTGTCTGCTTTTCGATTATTCGCTCGAATGCCATGACGGGTTGGCGAGTTCCACCTTTGCTTTTCGCCTGATATTGCTGCATTACAAATCCTAAAAATTTTAAACTCCAACTGACATCATGATTTTGAATTTGAAATGCACAACCTTCTTGCTTTTGATGCCGTTCAATTGCATCGTTTAAACCAGTCATCCAATTTTGAAATGATTTAATTATATTTTCTACTGCCATCAGACTAAAAATATCAACTGAAAGCGGCATGACGAAATAGTCTACGGCTAACAATACTGACCTGTTCAATGCACCTAAAGATGGTCCCATATCAACAAGCACGAGATCATAGTTTCCCAAGCGACTAATTAATTCTTTGATCGCGTATGTAGTTTGAAATCCTCTAGGATCTCCATTTTTTGTTGACGCCCAATCGGTAGCTAATAAATCCTCACGAATTGACAACTTAGGATCGCCAACGATTAAATCAACGCAGAATCTAGTACTTCTAACAATTGTAGGCAGTTCTGTTGGATATCCTTGCCCACGACGGACGGGTTCATAAAACGAATCTAAACTATAGTGGGTATCGTCTAATAAAATCCCCTCCAATTCATCATCATTAAGCAAATACGCCGAAGCATTACATTGTGGATCTGCATCAATAATTAATACCTTCTGATTTTTTACCTTTGACAATGATGCCGCCAAATTACATATCAAAGTAGTTTTACCAACTCCACCTTTGTTATTAAAAAATCCAATACTTTTCATGACGATCCTTCAAAAACGTTCTGATTGATTTGGTTTCTATTTTCAGAATCACCTACGAAAAACTCAGTAGAAATCGCGAAAAAAAGAATTGAGATAAATATATTTCATGAAATTATAGCAATGATTTTGATTTCGCCAGTAGATCCTTTTTGGCAAATCTCAGCTATGAGCTTACCAATACATATTTCTTAAACCGCAATAAAAATCTCAACAATCATATTTTTATTCCAGTGGTTCAACAAATTCTGATTTTTGCCTACAGACACTCCCAGTAATTTTGCTGTCAATATGAAATAAAAGAGTTGCAGTATGCTCCAAAGTTTTTGCGTCATTGGCACATTTAGGAGCATAAATCATGTTCCGTAAATAGTTCGATTACTTTGATTAAGCCCAGCACCCGGGTAAAAGTCGGTCTTCCAACGCAAATCCAAAGTTGCGTCGCGCATTGCGATGTGACATAGTAATCGGGACATAGTTAAACTATTTTGAGTAAGACGATCAATTGTCACTCCGGATATCAAATGGCTCTTTCCCGAATATCACTGCTCACCCTGTTCCTTCTCTTTGCTAAATTTGCCGCGCCTGCCTTTGGTGGCGAGTTGGTGGTCATTGAAAAAGAAGAGATCACCAAAAAAACAGCCGATGGTGCATTTGTCGGACGCTTTCAGACCGATCTTGGGAAGCTATTGGCAGAGCAAATGGGGCGTACTCTCATAGTTCTTGATCTGCCTCGTAAGCGATTTTCTCCTGCGTTAAAATCAGGTAGTGGTGATATTCTTTGCGGCTTTATTCCGCCTTGGATGCCGGGTGATTTTGATTGGAGTCAGTCATTTATTCCCGTGGCGGACATCGTCATATCTGTCAGTAGTGTGCCTAAACCTGCTTCTATCCAAGATTTAAAAAATAAGCGTATAGGTACGGTATTAGGCTTTACTTACCCCGAACTAGAAAATGAATTAGGTAAAAATTTTTTACGTGATGATGCCCCGTCGATTGACTCATCTTTGCGCAAGTTAATGGCTGGTCGCTTTGATTATATGACGACGACCATGTCAAATTTAAATGAACATCTCAGGCTGGGCGATCTTTCTGTTACGCTCAATCCCCCTTTAATCATTAAGCAGTTCAACACAAAATGTGCTGTCTCTAAAAACGGTCGGGTCAAACTGAGTGAGCTTAATAAAGCGATTGATGCGATTGTGAAGAACGGGGAATTTGCTAAGCTGTTAGCACGCTACCGACCAGAACATTAATAAGAAAAATCTTAACTGAGATTAAATTCCGGTTAAAAAACTCCTCCTACAATGACAAAAATTACGCCGCCATCAGGCACGGCCAATAGCAGCCATCACTTGCACCCACGGAATCGACATCAAGGTCACTATGACTTTGCCAGATTGACCCCATTGGATGCTGAGCTGGCAATGCTGGTAAGCACCAACACGCATCAAAAAACACCGCAACAATCTCAACAGCAAACACATCAAAAAACCACCATAGACTTTACCGATCCTGTCGCAGTAAAAGCCCTCAACCGAGCGTTGCTTAAGGATTATTACGGCATTCAGGGCTGGGATATTCCGGCACATAATTTGTGTCCACCTATACCAGGGCGCGCGGATTATCTGCATTATCTTGCCGATCTGCTGGCATCTGGCAACGCTGGAAAAATACCAAAAGGGTCAGCGGTACAAGTGTTAGATATTGGTGTGGGTGCTAGCTGTATTTATCCGCTGATTGGTAATAAGGAATATGGCTGGCATTTTGTCGGCACTGATATCAACTCGGAATCAATCACCAATGCGCAGACGATTTTAGAGGCAAATCCTGCGATGAAACCAGCAATACAATTGCGCTTACAAACCTCGGCCAATACGATTTTTAAAGGCGTCGTTAGCGATGATGATTGGTTTGACCTGAGCTTATGTAACCCACCTTTTCATAGCTCCGTCAAAGAGGCTAGCGCCGGAACGCAGCGCAAATGGGAAAATCTTGGTAAAGAAGCTGCGAGTGCGCCCACTGTAAATTCAGCTAACACAGCGAACTCGCCAGCATCTACAACATCGCCATTACTCAATTTTGGTGGGCACGATGCCGAGCTCTGGTGCCCAGGTGGAGAACTGGTATTCATACAGCGTATGATTAAAGAAAGCGCTCAGATACCAACGCGCTGCTTTTGGTTTAGTAGTTTGGTGTCCAAATCAGCCAACCTGCCGGGTATTTATGCAGCACTAAAACAAGCTGGCGTACATGACAGTAAAACCATCGCGATGGTTCAGGGGCAAAAACAAAGTCGCTTCGTTGCATGGACTTTTCTTAACACTAGCCAACAGACGGCCTGGCGCAAATTACGTTGGTCAAAAGTGTGACTGATTTTTCTCTCCACAAATACCAGACGCTCGATGGCATACGCGGTGTTGCGGCCTTGTTGATTGTGTTATTTCATACTGCGGATTATTTTGGCCAGGTGTACTTCCCTGAGAGCTATCTGGCGGTAGATTTATTTTTTGTCTTAAGCGGTTTTGTGATCGCTAAAGCCTATGCGCAACGGCTGGCAGATGGTTTATCCGCCGGCGGGTTTATGCGATTGCGACTGATCCGGCTGTACCCTTTGTATGCGTTAGCCACTGTGCTGGGGATTGTGTCGTTCGCGGCTAGTGTGTTGGCAGGGAAGAATGCAGCACAGTGGAGTACCAGCGATTTAATTATTAACTCGGGGTTGGCGATATTGCTGCTGCCCTCACCTTTTACGCCGCAGTTATATGCGATCAATGCGCCATCCTGGTCGCTATTTTTTGAACTTATCGCCAATGCTTTGTATGCGGTCTTGCACCGTTTTTTGAACACGAGCATCTTACTATTAACGATCGCCATTTCTGCCATCGCTTTGCTAGCTTGCACGGTATATTTTGGCAGCCTCGATGTAGGTTACAAGTGGACGCATGCGGTGGGCGGAATACCCCGAGTGCTGTATTCATTTTGTATGGGTCTATTGATTGCGCGGCTGAGTGGTGTACAAGGCGGTGTGCAAGGTGGTGCGCAGAGTAACGATGCTGTTTTTAGTGATGCATTAAGGCGTGTATTGGCGGACTTTAAACTTCCATCATCCATACTACTTTTATTGACGCTGCTGACTCTGTCCGTGACACCGACTGACGCCATCCGTCCCTGGTATGACTTGGGTGCGGTGCTCATTTTATTTCCCTTGATTGTTGTACTCGCCGCCAGATCCGAACCTCGCTCTCTTGGTCTGAAAAAAATCTGCATTTTTCTAGGCGCAATCAGTTACGCGATATATGTTTTGCATGTGCCGATATTTATTTTAGTCACCATCGCTAGTAAAAAACTGGGACTACATGATCTTGCCGACTTTGCGCCATTCTCTGGTGTGCTGTTGTTACTGGTGTTGGTCTGTTTTGCCCGGATCGCGGATCGAGTGTATGACCAGGCGATGCGGCGATGGCTGGGGCAATTTCTGACTAGAGACTAGATTGGAAAGCTGATTCAGAACTAGATTCAGCGATCAATCTGATCGCAAACACGATAAAGCATCTAGCGATTTATTAAACTTCAGCATTAATAACGCAACTCACACAAATATATACTCCTATTAAGTATATTTATATTGTCCATACAATTACTGGTCTGGCGGCTATTTTTAATAAAATTAACGGGGAGTATATTCGACCTCATCTGCGAACATCATCTTTAAACTTCGCTTTATTGGCCGTCAGGATGATCCACATTAACGGCATACGGACTTTTCCCACCTTCGGCAATAAAGCGATCAATCCGTGCTTCCAATACCGGCAACGGCACCGAGCCAAGTTGTAATACCGTGTCGTGAAAAGCACGCAGATCAAACTTATCTTTTAAGGCCGCCTCTGCTTTGTGGCGAGCTTTCCAGATCGCCATCTCTCCCAAAAAATATGACAGCGCCTGTGCTGGCCATGAGATATAACGATCGACTTCGGTTTCTATTTCATGCTCTGATAAAGCGGTGTTCTCATGCAAATAGCTTTGTGCCTGCGTCCGAGTCCAGGCTTTGGCATGGATGCCCGTATCCACCACCAAACGCGCAGCGCGCCAGGCTTGGTAGCTGAGCATGCCAAAGCTTTCGTAAGCAGTTTCATACATGCCCATCTCTGTGCCTAAACGCTCGGCATATAAAGCCCAGCCCTCGCCATAGGCTGAGATATACCCTTGCCGAAACTTTGGACGATGCTTTTGCTCCATCGCGATCGGCATCTGGAAGGCGTGACCCGGTGCGGATTCATGCAAGGTCAGCGCGGGCAAACTATACAAAGCCCGCGACGGCAAGTCATAGGTGTTCACCAGATAAATGCCAGGGCCACCACGACCCGAAGTATAAAACGGTGCCTGATCATCTGGTACGGGAGTAATTGCAAAACGCATACGCGGCAAATAGCCGAAAAAATTAGCCGCTTTGCCATCAAACTTTTTAGCAATATAGGCAGCGCGCATTAATAAGTCTTGCGGAGTTTTTGCATAAAACTGAGGGTCGGTACGTAAAAAAGTGAGGAACGCAGGCAAGTCGCCTTTAAATCCTGTTTGTTGAATGACGGCTGACATTTCCTGGCGAATTTTTGCCATCTCGGTCAGTCCGATTTGATGTATCTGGTCTGGCGATAAATCCAGTGTGGTGAACTCTTGTATCTTTGCTTGGTAATACGCCTTGCCATCTGGCAGGCTCTCGGCACTCAGCTCATTACACGCTTTGGGGAAATATTCTGTCTGCAAAAAAACCAGTAGCTCTTTATGGGCAGGAATCACCAAATCCTGAATCACCTTTATACCTTCAGCACGTAGCTGATTTTGCTGATCCGCACTAAGCGTCGCTGGCATATTCTTGAAGGGCGTGTAGAACACCGTGTCTTGTACCGTCTTGGCGTCAATCACGGACGCAACCGAAGCATCGCGTCCCAGCAAAGTCACTTTAGGCGGGGTAAAGCCGCGCTGCAATCCTGCCCGCATATTGCTGACGTTTTCAGCAAAATACCGTGGCACATCCTTTAACTGAGCAAGGTAATTACGATAGTCGACCAAGCTGAATAAAGGTTTTCTGGCAGCGTAGGTCAGGTCAGACCAAAACGCAGAATCGGCATTCAAAGGCTTTTGATATTCCATCAATATCTGATCATTTAGCAAGGCTTTGATCTGGGCGCGATACACGGCGTAATTGATCTGATCTTCCGTCGATAAAGCTGAAGGATTGATCTTGTCTAACTGGCGCATAACATCCGACCAATACACCAACTTTGCTTGCTGTACTACAGCACCGACCTTGGGCAAACTTGGGCTGACACCACGATCGTTATCTTCGTCAAACTCACCAGTCTGCGCCTGCCGCCACGCAGCTTCTTTTGTGTAGATTGCTTTGAATTGCTGTGCGATTTTAGAGTCGGGCTTAAGGTCAGACTTGAAGTGAGGCTTGAGGTTGGGCGTGGTCAACTGATCTGCGGCAAACGATGGTAGCGATGTCGCTGATAATAATGAAGTCGATACCAGATAAAAAAATGCAACTGAAAAACGGTTCATTATTTCTCTCAAAAAAGGTGCTACCGAGAATTAGCGCCCGGCAATATCAAAATAAAACAGGGTTGCGGAAAAATAGAGAGGGGAAGAAAACATACTCAGCATCTGTGTGTCTATGTGTTCTTACATCCCCAGATATCTACACCTCTGAGGTAAGGTCTTTTTCTAAACTTGCACCAGATTTAGCACTACCAAATATCATATACTCCCCCACACTTTATTAAAAATACGCCCATTGACCAGTAATTACCTGGACAAATAAATATACTTACCATGAGTATATTAATATAAGCAGAATATAGGCGAATTAGCTAAGCAAATAAAACGGATGAATAAGCTGCCTGAAAAATGTGTGAAACAGATATGAGAGATGTGTGACTTAAAGATCAATCACTTCCGGCTCCACATCAGAGGACATCGCTGGTGCGGACAATGGCAGCAAGATCGTAAAGCTAGTTCCTTCACCGACTTTGCTATCAAGATGGATAGAACCACCCAGGACACCTGTCACCAGGTTGTACACAATATGCATACCAAGTCCTGATCCGCCCTGCCCTAATTTAGTGGTAAAAAACGGATCGAAAACGCGCTTTTGGTCTACCTCCGGAATACCAATGCCGTTATCAGCAAAAACAATCTCAACATGCTGATCGTCTACCAAACGGCTGGTGATCTGTATTTCATCCTTAAGTTCACGCTTAATTTCACCCTTCATCTCACCTTTATCTATTCCATCAAAGCCATGGTTGAGCGCATTGCTCATAAAATTAGTCAATATCTGTCCTAATGGTCCGGGAAAACTATCCATAACAATGCCTGGACTAAACTCTGTCCGCAGACTCAGCACCTCTTTATTAAACATCGGCGCTAAGGTCGTGATGACTTCATCTAAAGAAGTTTTCAGATCAAATATCCGCCGCTGATTACTGGCTTGATCAACCGCGACTTGCTTAAAGCTGCGTATCAGTTCGCGCGCAATACCTAAGGTTTTCATCAGCAGCGCAGTACCCGTGGTTGCACTTTGCAGGTACTCGTCCAAAGCAGAACGTCGCAGTTTACCTGCTGATACATCGTCCAATAGCTCTTTGGTCCTGTCTTGCAAGGTGCTGGCAACAGTGACACTGTTGCCGATAGGCGTGTTGAGTTCATGCGCGACACCGGCAACCAGAGAACCTAATGCGGCCATTTTTTCAGAGCGTATCAATTCATCTTGCGCGTATCGCAATGATTCCATGGCTTCTGCCAATTCGATATTGGCTTGCTCCAGCTTCAAGGTTCGCAACCGGACGCGGGCTTCTAACTGCACGGTCATGTCACGTATCTCTTGCTCTACCTGATACTGCCTGGTGACATCCAGCAAACTGAAAATGAAGACTTTATTACCCGCCATATCAAACAAGCGCGCAGATAACAGGCAAGTCAATACGCGACCATCGTAACGCCGGTGCAACATCTCAAAGCGATCTACCCGTCCCTCATTTAATAGAAGCTGCATCATCAAAGCACGCTGTTCAGGCTTATCCCAAAATGCTAACTCGACTGCAGTACGTCCGATCACCTTTTCGCGCGGGAACCCAAACTGCTGGAGCCAGATGTCATTCACTTCAATGACTGACTTAGTTTCAACATCGACCAAGCCCAGTGGGATCGGTGACAACTGAAAAATCGTGGAATATTTATGTTCGTTTTCACGTAATAAACGTTCAGCATCAGCCCGTGCTTGTTCGGTTGCAAGTTCCTGCTCAATGTTTTGCGAGGCTATTAATAAATAGGTCTCATTTTCAGATTCAAATTTAGAGCCAGAAACGCGGCATTGAAAAATGTGACCATCCTGATGACGAAAAGAGATCTGCATATTTCTCACTTCACCATCACGATTGATCAACTCTACTAATTTATTCCTTTGTTCAATCTCCGCCCATAAATTGATGTCGGCTGAGGTAACGCCGATCACTTCATCTCTGGACCAGCCAGAAAGCGACTTCCAATTACGATTGACGTCGATATAGTAACCATCCCTCATCCTGGTCACGGTCAAGGTCACAGGTACCAGTTGGAATACTTTCTCAAACAGCGCCTTACGCTCTTGCAGGACATGTTCTGCATGCTTACGCACGTCCATTTCTGTTTGTATCGCATGCAAGGCCGCATCGGTGTGATGTTGCTGATCAACGATTGCAGCGATCAGCAACATCATGCCAATGCTCAGGTCAATCAAACTGGTCGCTGCAAGACCCCAAAAGATGAAAATATCTTCCGTCGCAAAAACAGGAAAGCCAATGAATAGCATGCCTCTGATCAAGATCAGCAAGAAGAGGATAAGGTGACCCAAATTGGGCTTAGTCTGATGTATTCGCAAAAAACTAAGCGCAGATGCAAAAAGTAATCCGCCACAGTACAAATGCGTCAGGAAGTCAGGCCAGATCAATTCAGGAAAAACTAATTGGGTTCCAATACTCCAGACCGAAACGGCCCCAGAGAAAACGAGAATCCGCTTACTAAATATGGGCAAATCAATAAATACGCGGGTACCCATCCAGAAGAAACTAGCAAACCCGATAAAGAAAAAATCAACGCCGACCGCACTGATATAAGTTTGAACTACAGCGGGCTGAAATGCAGTAAGTTGGAATACAGCGGGTTGGAATACTGCGATCAGCCCGAAAAGATATCTGACACCGACACAGGCATAAGCAATCATCCAAAAACGGGTTGCACGCCTGCAAATATCAATATGCTGCAAGTACATCAGCACCAACACCATGAGCGTACTAATACTGACGGAGAGAGCGCTAGCAACAGTTAAAAGAGAGAGCGGCATAAAAATTCTGCGAAGAGAAATATTAACCAGCAAAAGGCGAATGCTATCAATTGCGATTGATAGTCAGGTATTAAGAGTACAGGTATAGCACCGTTTAGTAGCAAACTTAACTGAGTCTAAACGGGTGAAGAGGTAGAAGCAAGTCGCACTGCAATGCCGCACTGCACTGCCGCATTGCACTGCATTACTTACTGGTGACTAAATATGCTCGTATACGATAAATCGATCTGCAGCAGAGTTATCACGACGAACTTTTAAATGAGATAAATCATATTTTTTGCATCTGCGTAATAACTAGCCTAAGTATCGCCGATCCAGTGATGATGTTGAATCGATGCTTAACCAATACCGAGTCAATGTTGAAAATTTGAGACTAAACGCGCAATTTAGTTGTCATTTTTAAAAAAAATGTACTTGCTCTTGATTATCGTCATTGCTTCACATAAGATGAAGTAAGAAAAAAATTTAACCCAAGCAACAGGGAGAAAACTGATGAAGTCTCAACACAGTAAGATGCCCGGCTTGTTGGCTCAAATGCATGTTCAACCCCACATGCAAACGCCAATACCTTACCAGTGGCTGGCCTCTGGTATTGGATTAGATGAAGTAAAAAAGACAGGTATCGGTAATTATTTGTTAGATGACCTGATATCTAGCTGCTCTGTGAGCAAAAACGATGATGACTTGATCGACTTCCTTGATGAAGATACCGACGTCGACGACCCCAAATTGGGAGCAATTCCCTGGAAAATTTTAATCGCTGATGACGACAGCAACGTGCATGACACAACTTTGCTCGCGCTCAGCGGAGTGCAAATACATGGCAGACCGTTAGAATTTTTACACGCGTATTCTGCAAGAGAAGCCAGACAAGTGATTGTTGATCACGGTGATATCGCACTAGTGTTGCTTGATGTCGTAATGGAGACGGTGGATGCGGGACTAAAGCTGGTCAGCGTTATCCGCAATGAGCTTGGCAGAGATAATCTGCGCATTGTGCTTCGAACCGGCCAACCAGGCTATGCGCCAGAAAAAGTAGTTAATCATGAATTAGCCATTGATGGCTACACCACCAAATCAAAACTGACGCGCTCTATTTTGATTTCGGTTCTGACCGACACCTTGGGGGCAGAGTTTCCTAAGCAAGATCTGCCAAATTAGACTGTAATAAATAATTACTGAAATAAAAAAGGAATGCTGAGCAAATCAGCATTCCTTTTTTTGTTTAAGCAACGATAAGGTGCAAGGCCTAACAATCGCGTTAGTCAGTGACGCTACCCAATGACGTTATTCAGCGTCTGGCTGCATCACAGGTGACGCATTGATAAAGGCGGGGATAGTAAGACAATGCTGATTAATTCTTGTCAAAGTGGGCATCTGGCTTAGATCGCAATTGAAACGCTGTGCATTAAAAATCTGCGGTATCAGACAACAATCTGCCAGCGTCGGCGTATCACCAAAACAGAACAAACCAGTACGCGAATCGCTTGCTAATTTTTTTTCTAAGACCATCAATCCAGGCTCACACCAATGTTTGTACCAAGCCGTCTTTTGCTCATCGCTCACGCCTAAGTTTGCACTCAAATATTTGAGTACCCGCAAATTATTTACGGGGTGGATTTCACATGCGATTGCCAGCGCGAATGCACGTATATGGGCACGGGCTATAGCCTCTTTTGGTAACAGCGGAATCGCGGGATAAACCTCTTCCAGATATTCTATGATCGCCAATGACTGTGTGAGCGAGTTTGTCATTGAGGATGCAGTGTCCGCACTGTCGTCAGTCGATTGATCTGGCAAAAAAGCGGGTACTAAGGCATCAGGATTCAGCGAACGAAATTGTTCAGAAAATTGCTCACCACCATTTTTTACCAAATGCACAGGTATCGATTGGTAATCGAGTCCCTTGAGATTCAATGCAATCCGCACCCGATAAGATGCAGAACTGCGAAAGTAGCCATATAGTTTCATGAGATATCGAGTTGAATAATCAGTTTGATATTAAGGTTGATATGAAGGTTGATATGAAGGTTGATATTGAGATCGATGTTCGCTTAGGCAGCGTAGTCACCCTAATCGGCTTTAGCCATGCGTACTTTTAGGTCGCCCAGACCCTCAATACTTGCTTCCATCAAATCGCCGATCTTAACGGGGCCGACGCCTTCCGGTGTGCCAGAGTAGATCAAGTCACCCTCTTGCAACTCATAAAATGTAGACAGCGTCGAAATCACTTCCGCTACATTCCAGATGAGCTTTTTGATATCGCTGTCTTGCTTTTGTACGCCATTTACATCCAGATGGATATTGCCCTGCTCAATCCAACCGGTGTCAGCAATGGGATGCAACGGTGAGATGGGCGCAGAAAAATCAAATCCTTTTGCGGTATCCCAAGGGCGCCCTTGGTCTTTGGATTCCGCTTGCAAATCGCGTCTGGTCATATCCAAACCAACGGCGTAACCCCAGACGTGTCCGGCAGCGGCTTCGACTGAAATATTTTTACCGCCTTTACCAATAGCGACCACCAGCTCAACCTCGTAATGCAAATTATTGGTCATGCCGGGATAAGGCATCTCGCCGGTTTGTCCATAGGCAACTGGCAGCACGGCATCGGCTGGCTTCATAAAAAAGAATGGTGCTTCGCGGCCTGTCCAGCCCATTTCTTTTGCATGCTCAACATAGTTACGGCCAACACAGTAAATTCTATGAACAGGAAAAAGCAGCTCAGAATTAGCGACAGGCACGCTCACAACTTTAGGCGGAAATAAATAAGACATGATTTTTCTCACTAAAAATTAATCAGGCAATCTTAAATTAGGTAATCTTAAGTAAGGTTAAGCATCAACAGCTTATCCAGGCGCTGCCGTTGGGTTAGGTCTAACAGTACCGGCAAACTACACAAACGGTGCAACTGCTCTTTGGCAGCATCTGCGTTATTGCCAGATCTGAGGGCTGCTTGCAATACATCTACTTGAATTTGCAGGCGTGTTCTCGCCAGTTCTGGTGGGCTATCAATACTATTTAAAATCTCTAATTGCAAAATACTTTGTGCTGCCGAGTCCGCATTTTTTTGCAGCAGATTAGCATAGGAGGCGTCACTATTTTGTACTGCCTGACTAATCGCCGCAAACCGCTTATCTAATTCTGAATCTAATTTACCTGGTAACTTAGTTGATGGCTTTGCTGTCAGTGTTGCCTGAGATGATAATTGCTGCCATTCCGCCGAGAGTTGTGACATCAGCGTTTGTGCCTTACTCGTATCCTCTACAAAAGCTGCCTCTAGCTGCTGACACAAACGAAGCTTCGCTTGTAGCAGCTTTTTACCAGCCTGACTTTTTTCATCATGTGCTTGTTGTAAAAGTCGTTTTAATTGCGCGACGGCGTTCTCATAACGGCGATCAATTTCATTCTCTTCACCACGCGGCACATACCCGATTGAGCGCCAGGTATTTGCCGCCTCTTGCAATAATTGTTTGATTGCTGATTCGGACAAAGCGTCTGCCGACGGCGCTCGCTCTAAGCTCGTACACAAAGTTTGTTTGGCTTGCAGGTTAGCCTTGCGTTCCGCATCTGCGCTATCAGACACCGCTTTGCGTTGCGCAAACAAGCCGTCGCAGGCTGCGCGGAATTTCTCCCACAATGCTTGCTCATCTTTACGACGCAAAGGCAGAGCTTGCGCCTGCTCTTGCCAGCGCGCTTGTAAGGCACGCAACTGATCAACCGAGTCACGCTGCTGCGGATCGAGGGCGGCGACTTGCGCAATTAATTGCTCACGCGACGCGACCTCTGCTTTTCTTTGCTGCTCTAAGGGCTGTGATAAGGACTGATAAATTGCATAAAATTGTCCATCAACCCGGGCTTTATTTTTACGATCAACCGCAGATAATGTTTGCCAGGTTTGCTTCATCTGCATCGCAGTTTGTGAGATGACTTTCCAATCTGGTGCTGTCTGTATTGTCTGCAATAAGGCATCAGCAGTAATGCGCCACTCGCTTAGTTGTAGTTCAGCCTTTTCCAAATTAACTTTGCGCTCTTCTGCTAATTGCTGAAAATAAGCAGCAGCCGGTGCATAGGCCAGATTGCAGGCGGTATCAAAGCGATCCCAGATTTCTCTAGCCGCACCGCCAGTGCTAGCTTCTAAAGACTTCCAGCGCTCACGCAAGCCGCTTACTTTTTTTGCCAGATTATCAGGTTCCAATTCTTTTGATGGCAATTCTTCTGCCGCTTTGATCAGTTCATCGCGGGAGATACTGCCACCCCATTTGGCCCATGACAGTAATCGCCCAAGCTCGCTCTGGACTTTGAATAAACGTTCTTTTTGCTCTGCATTTAAGCCAGTGTGTTTGAGATCAACACCACGCAATACCTCACGCTCCAGTTTTTGCGCCAGCAACGCACTACCCTGCTCCAAGGCTGCCTCCATATCTTGGATCGCCGCCAAAATTTGCTCTGTGCTGACCTGTACCAGCTTGACTGGTTTAGCCTTTGATGAAGGCGTCGTAATTTGCGCAGGCTTTTCCGTCGATGTTGGATCAGTATGCATTGCATTAGCAGGCGCTACATCTACGCTGTCTGAAGTTTCAGCAGCGACAAATTCTGTGCTTGATTCAATCGTCGTAGCTACAGGTGCTGACACTGGTGCTGATATGTAGGTTTTAGCATCGGCTATTTTTTGCTTTTGTAGTTGCGCCCATTGTTCACGTGCGGCCTGCATTTTATGCGTGAAATCTGCCAGCAAATTTTTAGGTAAAGCCACAGCTTCTGCCTGTTGCAAGCATAAATCAAAGGCTTGCTGCCATATATCCAACTGAGCGCCATGGGCGTCGTCAGCAATCCCTTGGGATATGGTCAAATGCTGTACCAGATCCAGCACCTGTCTTTGCAGCGCCGTCTGTGCCTGCAAGCGTGTTTGCAATATCGTGTAGTGGGCATCAAATTCTGCTTTTAAAGCATCGGGAAAATGTTTGAGGCCTGCCACCAACTTATCCAGATCAGCAATTTGCTGCGGATTTAAGCTAGCTTGTAAACCCAACTGCTGCGCTTGATTGATACAGCGCAAAGCCAGTTGTTGCTGTTGATCTGCTTGCGCCAGCACATCCAAACGTGCCTGCATCAGTTTGGCAACACGCTTATCTGTGTTGCGCATTGCGCTCAGTACTTTTTGCAGCGCGGCTGCGCTGTGTACATGATTAGCCGCTTTAAAACGACCGTCAGCAAAATCACAAGATAATAACAAGCTAACGATTGCGTCTTCTGCACCGGGATTGCTTGCCAGACTCTCTAACTTAGCCAAGGCAGCGGCACGCGCCTGGGCAATTTGTTGCTGTTGATCTGCTTTGGCAACGCTCGCCAGGCTGGCAGCGTTAGCGGCGGCTAAATTGCTATTGGCAGAGGAAGATGTTGCTTTAGGTTTGCGCTTAAAAAGGAAATCGAACATGAGTGTTTGGATTGGTAGGTGGGCAAAAACTGCATGATAGCAAGATTCGGCCGAATTCGGCTGGATTCGACTTGGGGGCATGGGGTTCGGCTAGATGAAGCACTCACCCTGTCAATTCAGTATTTTCAGCAATTAAGCTTGCACCAACATCTGTCAGTTGTTGTAGATATTCTCACTACGCACGAAAGAAGGGATTTAAACCATTTCTCTGCACATATTTGTAGCAAACAAATCTAGGCTTTTGGTCTATATGGGGTTGAGTAGCTAGTAGTGAACGTAGCGCACAAGCTGGCACATAAACTGCTATTTATTTTTATTGCGTACAAATAATTCCTACTTTTAGGAAGTCCGTCACAGTGATATTGCTACGTGAAAATGGCAAAGTAATTATCGCAGCAAGTATTTGCAATGTCGTGGCTCAGTACGATGATGGTTTGCTGCGATTGTCTCTCAACCAAATAGGAATTACTCACACACTTATACATACCCAAATAAATTAGTCATCAGGCTCTCAACTACGCTCATTACTACACGTCTATTACTTCAACACCAAGGAGAAATTATGTCACGTCGTACCGTACTAAAAGCGACCGCACTCGGCGCTATGGCTTTGACTGCATCAACCTGGATGGCACAGGCATTGGCAGCAGATACGATTAAAGTCGGAATTTTACATTCGCTGTCGGGCACGATGGCAATTTCCGAGACTTCCCTCAAAGACGTGGCATTAATGACGATTGATGAGATCAATGCCAAAGGTGGCGTAATGGGTAAAAAGCTGGAGCCGGTGATCGTCGATCCCGCCTCCAATTGGCCCTTGTTTGCAGAGAAAGCGCGGCAACTGATTTCACAAGATAAGGTGTCGGTCGTGTTTGGTTGCTGGACATCGGTATCCCGTAAATCTGTCTTGCCGGTATTTAAAGAACTTAATAGCCTGCTGTTCTACCCTGTGCAGTACGAGGGTGAAGAGCTAGAGAAAAACGTGTTTTACACTGGTGCCGCCCCAAATCAACAAGCGATACCAGCGGTGGAATATCTGATGTCAAAAGAAGGCGGCGGAGCCAAGCGCTTTGTTCTGCTCGGCACTGACTATGTTTATCCACGCACTACCAACAAAATCTTACGGTCCTTTTTGCACAGCAAGGGCGTGAAGGATACTGATATTGACGAGGCCTACACCCCGTTTGGTCATTCTGATTATCAGACGATTGTTGCCAATATCAAGAAATTCTCCGCTGGTGGCAAAACTGCCGTCATCTCCACGATCAATGGCGACTCCAACGTACCGTTTTATAAAGAATTGGGTAATGCAGGTCTGAAAGCGACCGACGTCCCTGTCGTCGCCTTCTCAGTCGGCGAGGAAGAACTACGCGGTGTTGATACCAAGCCCTTAGTCGGCCATCTGGCAGCTTGGAATTATTTTGAGTCGGTAAAAAATCCGGTCAACACCGAGTTCATTAAAAAATGGAAAGACTACGCGGTCGCCAAAAAATTACCGAATGCAGCTACCGCTGTGACTAACGATCCGATGGAAGCGACGTATGTCGGTATCTATATGTGGAAGCAAGCAGTAGAAAAAGCCAAATCTACTGATACCGACAAAGTAATTGCAGCAATGGGCGGACAAACCTTTAAAGCACCGTCTGGCTTTGTCTTAAGCATGGATGCAACCAATCATCATTTACATAAGCCAGTAATGATCGGTGAGATCAAAGCGGATGGCCAGTTCAATGTCGTTTATAAAACGAAAGAAACTATTCGCGCACAACCTTGGAGTCCGTACATCCCTGGTAATGAGGCAAAGCAAAAAATGTAATAGCGCGATAGTGATAGCGGGGCTTCAAAAAAACTATCTGCTTGTCCGTCGCTCCTGCTAGCTAGGCAGAAGTCCAGAGACGTGTTGTCATCCACATACGTCTCTGGATTCCTACTAAAAGCACGCAGGAATGACGCGCATCGTATTAGGTCGTATTAAGTCGTATTTAATTATTTTGTGGGCTCTTAATTAACTGGTTTTTAGAAATTTCTAATTTTCAACGTCCAATGATTTGGCGGTCTCCAGACCATAATTGGCCTGGAAGCCGCAGAAATAATGGACATCCTTTTTGTACTTTTGTACCTTCATCTCTGTAAGGTAAGTCTGGCAGTACTCAAAATCGACCTCAAAATATCCTATGAAAATATTCCAATTCAGTATTTTGACTGTCCTGTTTTGCATGAGTTGCGCCGCGCAAGCTGCGATTGATGCCAAACTTTTACAAGGCTTAAACAGCGATGATCCCGATACCCGTATCGCCGCAGTCACCGAGATAGCAGCACTGGCAAATGACGATAGCAGCAAAGTTTTAAATGCACTCAAAAGCGAATCGCTATACACCACAACAGACGGCGCAGTTTTGATCGTCGATGGCGACAATGCCTACAATCCCGCCACCGGAAAATCCAGTAAATTACCCGACGGTAGCGATGCGATCAGTATCAATAATCGTCTGCGTGGTGCTATCGACAATGCCCTCTCCGGCCTGAAGTTATTTTCTGCAGACAAATCTGTACGCCTGGCAGCAGCCACTAGCTTGCAAACCGATGCCAGCTTGGAACAGCTACCGCTCATCAGCAAAGCCTATGCAAAAGAATCCGATCCCGAGGTGAAATCGCTTTTACAACTGGTGATTGCCACCGCTAACCTGCAATCACCCGGTGCAGCGCAACGTAAAGCCGCTGTCACTTCCTTAGTCGGCAGCAGTAATGCCAAGCTCAAACCTTTGCTGCAAAAAATGCTGGATAAAAATCCCAACGGTAGTTTTATTGAAGCAGATGCCAGCATCCGGACAGAGGTCAGCGCGACCTTAAAAGCCATTGATTCCCGGCTGGCACGTACCGAGTTCATTGGTAATTTATTCTATGGTGTGTCCCTAGGTAGCGTCTTACTACTCACCGCGCTGGGCCTTGCGATTACCTTTGGTTTGATGGGCATCATCAATATGGCGCATGGCGAGTTATTGATGATCGGTGCTTACACTACCTATGTCGTGCAAATGCTATTCCGCAAATTCATCCCTGGTGCGCTGGACGCCTATTTGATCGTCGCGCTACCTGCCGCTTTTATTGTTGCTGGTGCGGTGGGGATTTTTTTAGAACGTACTGTCATTCGTTGGCTATACGGCCGACCGCTAGAAACCTTACTCTGTACCTGGGGTATTAGCCTGATGCTGATGCAAACGGTACGCACTATTTTCGGCGCGCAAAATGTGGAGGTTTCTAATCCATCCTGGATGTCTGGTGGCATTACGGTGTTGGGATCGCTGGTATTGTCGTACAACCGCATCTTCATCATTTTTTTCGCCTTCATCGTCGTGTTTGTCGTCTGGCTAATTTTGAACAAAACCAGAATGGGTTTGTTCGTTCGGGCCGTGACACAAAATCGTCGTATGGCGGATTGCGTTGGCGTCGCTACCGGCAAAATTGATATGCTGACTTTTGGCTTGGGCTCGGGTATTGCCGGCTTGGGTGGTGTCGCCTTGTCGCAGTTAGGCAATGTCGGCCCTGATCTGGGTCAAAGCTATATCGTTGATTCGTTTATGGTGGTCGTACTGGGCGGCGTCGGTCAATTGGCGGGCACCGTCATTGCCGCCATCGGCTTGGGCGAAGTGAATAAATTTTTAGAACCCGTTGCCGGTGCGGTGATGGCAAAAATCGTCATCCTGGTATTCATCATTGTCTTCATCCAACGTAGACCACAAGGTTTATTCGCACTGAAAGGCAGGAGTGTCGAATGATCAGCGCCCCAACACAAAGCTATAACAATCCTTCCTTCTTCTCACGTCCGGCCTGGACCGGCATCATCGTTTGTGTCCTTATTGCCGCCCTGTTGCCCATACTTAATTTAAGTTTTCCAGCGGGTCATACCTTACACATTTCCAGCTATACGATTGCCCTGATCGGTAAGTTTATGTGCTACGCGATGGCGGCGCTGGCACTTGATCTGGTCTGGGGTTACACCGGTATTTTATCGCTGGGTCATGGTGTATTTTTTGCGCTAGGTGGCTATGCGCATGGCATGTATTTGATGCGGGCAATTGGCCGCGATGGCGTGTATCAAAGTGACTTACCGGACTTTATGGTGTTCCTCGATTGGAAAACCTATCCATGGTATTGGTCAATGACCGATAACTTCTGGTATTGCATGGCGCTGGTCGTATTGGTACCCGGTGTACTGGCGTTTGTATTTGGTTTTTTTGCCTTCCGCTCACGAATTAAGGGTGTGTATTTCTCTATCATTACCCAAGCGATGACCTTTGCTTTTATGTTGCTATTTTTCCGCAATAACACTGGCTTTGGTGGCAATAACGGCTTCACCGATTTCAAACGGATACTGGGTTTTAACATTACTGCGCCCGGCACCAAAGCCGCTTTATATCTGATCACCTTAGCCGCCCTATTTAGCGCTCTGATGTTATGCCGCTGGATCGTTACATCCAAACTGGGGCGGGTGCTGCAAGCAGTGCGTGATTCGGAATCACGTCTAATGTTTATCGGTTACAACCCGCTTTGGTTCAAGCTGTTTGTCTGGACTTTATCTGCGGTGTTGTGCGGAATTGCTGGTGCCTTGTACGTGCCGCAAGTCGGCATCATCAATCCATCTGAAATGTCGCCTGGTAATTCGATAGAAATGGTGATCTGGGCGGCAGTCGGCGGACGAGGAACATTACTAGGACCGATCATTGGTGCCTTCACGGTGAACGGATTAAAAAGCTGGTTCACTGGTGCTTTCCCAGACTTGTGGTTGTACGCGCTGGGTCTGATTTTTATTTTAGTCACGCTGTTTATGCAACAAGGTATTTTGGGTGTTGCTAAACAAATCAGTGATAAGTTTAAAAGCAAGTTTAAAAACAAGTCCCAAAAAAATAAGGAGGCAGTATGAGCGAGTACAGCACCGTACTGCAGCCTGGCCAAACCTACGATAGCGCAACTGGTGACGCAACAGCCTCTTTTGAACGAGTCAAATCCAATCAGGTTGATACCAGCCACGGCGCAATCTTGTACTTGGAAGACATCACCGTATCGTTTGATGGATTTAAAGCGATCAACAATTTAAATCTGGATATTTCGGTCGGTGAATTGCGTTGCATTATCGGTCCCAATGGCGCGGGCAAAACTACGATGATGGATATCATCACCGGAAAAACCAAACCAACATCAGGTAAAGTTTTTTTTGGTCAGAGCATGGATCTGACCAAAATGACGGAAGTAGAAATCGCGCATGCGGGTATTGGTCGTAAATTCCAGCGTCCTACCGTTTTTGAGCAGCACACTGTCTTCGACAATCTGGAACTGGCGATGAAGATGGATAAGCGCGTCAAGACCACATTATTCGCCAAATTGAATAGCGAACAACGCGGCAAGATAGACAATATCTTGCAACTAATACGCCTGAATGGACAAGAAAATAGATTGGCAGGTTTGCTGTCTCATGGTCAAAAACAATGGCTGGAAATCGGCATGCTATTGATTCAGGAACCGCAATTAATCTTGCTGGATGAACCCGTCGCCGGGATGTCCGATGCAGAAACTGCGCGTACGGCTGAGCTACTCAACGAGCTGCGCGGTAAGCACTCAATTATGGTGGTAGAACACGATATGGGGTTTGTCACCGAGATCGCGCAACAAGGCAAAGTCACCGTGCTGCATGAAGGTTCCGTGCTAGCCCAAGGCACGATGCAGCAAGTGCAGGCAGACGAAAAAGTAATTGAAGTGTATTTGGGGCGTTAAGTTCTAGCTATAGCCAAAATGTCCCGTCTAACACTGACGAAAATGTATTAATACCGGAATCAGACATGCTACAAGTCGAACAAGTACATCAACACTATGGCTCATCCCATACTTTGCGGGGTATTTCTCTTAGCGTTAAAAAAGGGGAGTGTTTGTCGCTACTCGGACGTAATGGGGTTGGTAAAACGACGCTATTAAAATGTCTGATGGGTGTGCTCCCATTATCCCAAGGCAGCATAGAGCTGGACGGTAAAAATATCAGTAAATTGTCGCCGCATGAAAGAGCAAAACTAGGTATTGCCTACGTACCGCAAGGTCGTGAAATTTTTGCCAGACTCACAGTTGAAGAAAATTTGCTAATGGGCATGGCAACGCTGTCGAGCAAAAAAGCATCGACCATCAAAGGCGAAGTTTATGAACTTTTTCCCGTATTAAAAGAAATGCTGCAACGTCGCGGCGGTGATTTATCAGGCGGTCAACAACAACAGTTGGCGATAGCGCGGGCCTTGCTGGCAGAGCCCAAACTGATCATTCTGGACGAACCGACCGAAGGCATTCAACCCTCCATCATCAAAGACATCGGCCGCTTGATCCGCCTGCTGCGTGAGCGCGGTGATATGGGGATTTTATTGTGTGAGCAATATTTTGATTTTGCCCGCGAACTGGCCGATCATTTTGTGATTTTAAATCGTGGCGAGGTAGTCGCCTCTGGTGATCAAAATTTAATGGATGGGGATGACGTAAAGCGGCACTTGGCGGTATAGTAAAGGCATGATACTTACTGATTTATCCCCCTCCATTATTCACGATCATGCCGCAGCTAAAAAGCAGCACTGGCAAGCCAAACTGCAACTTGGCTTTAGCGATGATCAGGGCGTTACCCGACTGACCGAACGTAATCATACCGGCCCGCTGCGAGTACAAAAACCCCTGTACCCAGAAGGCCAAAAAATTTGCCACGCCATCATCATCCATCCACCCGGTGGGGTAGTCGGTGGCGATCAGCTCAGCATTAAAGCGGCACTTGGAGTAGCAAGCCACGCTCTCATCACCACCCCGGGCGCGGCCAAATGGTATCGCAGCAACGGGTATACATCGCAGCAGCATATTCATCTGCTGGCAGAAGCCGGTGCCAAGCTGGAATGGTTGCCGCAAGAGACGATATTTTTTGATGATGCGCAAGTCGACTTACATCAGACAATTCAACTGGCACAAGACGCCTGCTACATCGGTAGCGACATCCTGTGCTTTGGGCGCACCGCATCAGGCGAGAGCTATCGTAGCGGAAAAATAAAACAACATACCCGAATAGAACGCGCAGGCAAACTGATCTGGCATGAGCAAGGCAGCATACGAGGCGGTAGCGCAGCGATGTCCAGCCGCATGGGCTTGGCAGGCAATACCGTTTGCGCCACGGTGATTGCCAGCCCGGCACCGCTCAATGCGGCAGGCTTGCAAGCGCTGCGGGATCAAACCCACAATTGGTTGCAGCAAGCCGAGGCAGGTGCACAATGCGGCGTATCGCAATTAAAATCCTTATTGGTGGCACGCTACCTTGGCAATTCGAGTGAAACAGCCAAACAATGGATGACCATGGTCTGGCAACATTTACGCCCTACTCTCATGCAAGAAAACGCCGTCATACCGCGCATCTGGAACACATGAGAAACCAGTAAAAATTCGCCCTAAAATTAAGACGAACTACTCAAGCAACACCCGAAAGGAAAATACATGGATCTCACTCCCCGCGAAAAAGATAAGTTGCTCATCTTTACCGCTGCCTTGTTAGCAGAACGCCGTCAGGCACGCGGCCTCAAACTTAATTATCCAGAGGCTGTTGCCCTGATCACTGCCGCCATCATGGAAGGTGCGCGCGATGGCAAAACTGTGGCGCAACTGATGTCTTATGGCACCCAAATCCTGACCCGTGCCGACGTCATGGATGGCATCCCCGAAATGATCCCCGATATTCAGGTAGAAGCGACCTTCCCTGACGGTACCAAACTGGTCACCGTGCATCACCCCATTCCATAGGACCCCATCATGACCCCAGGCGAAATGCTGATAGAACCCGGCGATATCGAACTCAATGTCGGTCGTGCGACCACCACGCTGGTGGTCTCCAATAGTGGTGACAGACCTATACAGGTCGGCTCCCATTTTCATTTTTTTGAAACTAATCCGGCATTGCAATTTGAGCGTCAGACAGCTTATGGCATGCGGCTCAATATTGCTGCAGGTACCGCCGTCCGGTTTGAACCAGGCCAGCAACGTACGATTGAACTAGTCGCGCTGGCGGGGGACCGCAAAGTGTATGGCTTCAACGGTAAAGTGATGGGGGCATTATGAAAATTTCCAGACAAGCCTATGCAGAAATGTTTGGCCCCACCACGGGTGACCGTATACGCCTGGCGGATACTGGCCTGTTTATTGAAATCGAAAAAGACTTCGCGATCTATGGTGAGGAAGTCAAATTCGGCGGCGGCAAAGTGATCCGCGACGGCATGGGGCAATCGCAGCGTCCACATGCCGAGGTAATGGACACCGTCATCACCAACGCAGTGATTCTGGATCACTGGGGTATCGTCAAAGCGGACATTGGTTTAAAAAACGGCCTGATCGCCAAGATCGGTAAAGCAGGCAATCCAGATATCCAGTCGGGTGTTGATATGGCCATCGGTGGTGCGACTGAAATCATTGCGGGCGAAGGTATGATCGTCACCGCAGGCGGAATCGATTCACATATCCATTTCATTTGTCCGCAACAAATTGAAGAAGCATTGATGAGCGGCGTGACCACGATGCTGGGCGGCGGTACTGGCCCAGCAGTCGGCACCGCAGCTACAACCTGTACGCCGGGACCGTGGCATTTACATTCGATGCTGATGGCGGCAGATGCCTTCCCGATGAACCTCGGCTTTTTGGGTAAGGGTAATGTCAGCCTGCCCTTGCCTCTGGAAGAACAAATCCTGGCGGGCGCAATCGGTCTGAAGCTACATGAAGACTGGGGTACGACGCCGGCAGCGATTGACAACTGCCTAAGTGTGGCAGACCGCATGGATGTGCAAGTAGCGATCCATAGCGACACCTTAAACGAAGGCGGTTTTTTAGAACACACGCTGGCGGCGTTTAAAGACCGGACTATTCACACCTTCCATACAGAGGGTGCAGGCGGTGGTCACGCGCCCGACATCATTGCAGCAGTGGGTGAAAGTAACGTGCTCCCCTCCTCCACCAATCCGACGCGTCCTTACACGGTCAACACGCTGGACGAACATTTAGACATGCTGATGGTCTGCCATCATCTCGACCCTGCAATTGCAGAAGATATCGCCTTCGCCGAATCTCGCATCCGGCGCGAGACCATCGCTGCTGAAGATATCCTGCATGACATCGGCGCGATCTCCATGATGTCATCCGATTCGCAAGCCATGGGACGCGTGGGCGAAGTCATTATGCGTACCTGGCAAACCGCCGACAAGATGAAGCAGCAACGTGGTTCTCTACCAGAAGATAACGAGCGCAATGACAACTTCCGCGCCAAGCGCTATATCGCTAAATATACGATCAATCCAGCCATCACCCACGGGATTGCGCATGTAGTCGGTTCGCTGGAAGTCGGAAAAATCGCCGATATCGTACTCTGGAAGCCCGCCTTCTTTGGCGTCAAACCATCGTTGATCATCAAAGGCGGTATGATCGCTGCTGCTCAGATGGGCGACCCCAACGCCTCTATCCCAACACCACAACCGGTGCATTACCGCATGATGTTTGGTGCGTTTGGAGGCGGCTTAAAAAAATCCTTCACCTTTGTATCGCAAGCGGCATTTGATGCTGGCCTAGGCGAACAACTCAAACTCAACAAGACCTTAATCCCGGTTAAAAATACCCGCAACATCCGCAAAAAAGACATGATCCACAACGGATTAACGCCCAAAATGGAAGTCGATTCAGAAACTTATGAAGTCCGTGCCAATGGAGAATTGTTGGTCTGCGAACCGGCAAAAATTTTGCCAATGGCGCAGCGATATTTCTTATTTTAGTTTTGGTAAAAATTCGGTTTAGAGTGACTTCGTATCGCATCTAGCTTCACCGATACAAAACAGATTACCATCGCTAAACTAGCTATTAGCGATGGTTATTTTTTCACTTATCCGTGACAAAATTCATATACTCCCCCCTTATTTTTTAAAATAGGTCTTATCGTCCAATGATTATATGGACACTTTAAATTACTTACCTAGAGTATATTTTTTAGATGCTGACTATCGAGCTCATTGCACAGCACAATACGATTAATGGCGCAGTCACACAAAAGAATTTTTCATGCTGGTATTAACATTAACTAGCGTCGAAATAATCAAAGTAAAGCACATGATTGCATCCATCTTTTAAACCACACTTGTCATCTGTGCGGCTAATCAGTATTCGCGGATCAATAGAAAATCTTGGTCTCAATCCATCTGTGAACAAGGGCGATACAATAAGTCTTCATAAGCACTTCATTAAACCTGCTTCATCCAGCGTCATCCCGCTATAATCTACGGTACTTACACAACCGAATACACTAATCCCATGACAAAAATCACCTGCATTTATCCACAATATCTGATCCCGGTTGAGCCGCGTACCACCGTGTTGACTCATCATGCATTAGTGATGCAGGACGACAAAATTCTTGCGGTGTTGCCCGCCGATCAGGCGCGCCAGCAATATGCCAGCGCGCAACATCTGGAGATGCCTGAGCACGCTTTGCTGCCCGGCTTGATCAATCTGCATGCCCACTCTGCGATGAGTTTACTGCGCGGTCTGGCAGATGATTTATCTTTGATGGATTGGCTCAACCATCACATCTGGCCAGCAGAGAAGAAGCATGTCTCGGATGAGTTTGTGTTTGATGGTAGCGTGCATGCGATGGCGGAAATGATCCGTGGTGGCACAACGACGGTCAACGATATGTACTTCTGCCACGAGGCGGTAGCGCGCGCTGGTGTGCACACCGGCATGCGCACCATCGTTGGTTGCAGTATTTTAGAATTCCCAACCGTGTATGCGAATGATGCCGATGAATACATCAGCAAAGCGCTGGCAGCTCGTCAATCATTTGTCGGGCAAGCCGGTATTAGCTTCCGCCTTGCGCCGCATGCACCGTACACCGTAGCCGATGAGACTTTTAGCAAAATCATTGCGCTGTCTGAAAAACTAGGTATCGATATCCATTGCCATATTCATGAAACTCAGGACGAGGTCGATACCAGCCTCAAACAATACGGCATGCGTCCGCTAGAGCGCTTGCATCAACTCGGACTCCTCAGCCCTGCCCTGATCGCTGCGCATGTGGTGCATGCCAACGATGCCGAAATCGCGCTACTGGCAAGGCAAGGTGTGCATGTCGCGCATAATCCTGCCAGCAATCTGAAACTCGCGTCTGGCTTTGCCCGTGTGCATGATATGCAAACAGCGGGTATTCAGGTCGGTATTGGTACCGATGGCGCAGCCAGTAATAACAAGCTCGATTTGCTGGGTGATCTGCGTATGGCAGCGCTGCTGTCCAAAGCACAATCCGGCAACCCAACCGCACTCAATGCCAGTATCGCACTGGAAATGGCAACATTGTCTGGTGCCAAAGCATTGGGCATGGATCAGCAAATCGGTAGCTTGGTCGCAGGCAAACAAGCTGACCTGATCGCCATTGATTTGTCCGCAATAGAAACGCAACCTCTGTTCGATCCGATATCGCAAATAGTCTACGCAGCTGGGCGAGAACAAATCAGCCACGTCTGGGTCAATGGCAAGTGTCTGATGAGCGACAGAGTATTCTGCGATTTGCAGATGGATCAGTTATTAGATAAGGCGCGTTGGTGGCAGAAAAAGATCGCTGTTGCTACGGTATAAAAACAACGGTTATCTGTAGGGTGCGCCACGCGCACCAATAGCTTTGTAGAGCAAGATCAAATTGCACAGCGATGCGCATGGCGCACCCTACGACTAAAAACTTATTTACATCGCCCAATTTACGCTACCTACCGAACAAGCTTAGCAACTGATCCGCAAAAAGCAACAACGCCAAATATTTTAAATCAGAGGAACACACGTGAAAAAAATCTCCCTCCGCTTCGCTCTAATTTCTCTCATCTCCTTCAGCGCTTCCATAGCAGCATCGGCTGTGTATGCAGGTGACTCGGATCTCTGTAAATCCATTTGCGCATCTGAGAAAAAAGAATGCCGCGCCAACGCAGACACACAAACAAAATTTGATACTGACCCAATGATCAGCGCATCATCAGGTAGCAGAAATCCAAATGACTCAAACCATGATCGCTTAGCCGATACGATCCGCAATAAAGAAGTCGCGAATAAGGATTTTATGAATCGCAAATTAGAGCGTTATCGGGCATGCGACGATAAAAATCTTCAATGCATCAACACATGCACTAACACATCCTCTGCACCTAAAAAATAACTCCCAGAAAGTGATCTGATGTTGATGTCTTCACGCCTCTTGTTTTGCCTGCTGTCCGTGGCTACGTTATCTGTTACAAGCAACACAGCCAATAGCGCGACGCCGCTTAAGAATAATCTGACTACACTCTCTGAACGTTCTGGCTTCGTCAAAACAGGACGTTATGATGAAGTCATCGCGCTTTGCGCAGAATTCCAGAAAGCCTATCCAACTGCCGTGCGCTGCATTGAGTTTGGCCGTACACCAGAAGGCCGGCCCATGCTGGCACTAATCGCCTCACGCACAGGGGCATTGACGGCAACAGAAGCACAGCAGCGTAATATACCTGTCGTACTGATACAGGGTGGAATACATGCGGGTGAAATTGATGGAAAAGATGCCGGTTTTTTAGCGCTGCGCGAGACTTTAGAAAACACTGCTGCCAAAGGCGCATTGGATAAGCAGGTACTAATTTTTGTTCCTGTGTTTAATATCGATGGTCATGAACGCTTTGGTCGATGGAACCGGCCAAATCAGCAAGGGCCAGAAGAAATGGGCTGGCGCACGACCGCACAAAACTTCAATTTAAATCGGGATTACGTCAAAGCCGATTCTCCCGAAATGCAGTCCATGCTCAAGCTGATCAATGAGTGGGACCCGCTTGCCACGGTTGATTTGCATGTGACCGACGGCGCTAAATTTGAACATGATATTTCGATACAAGTAGAGCCGGTCAATTCTGGCGACGCCAACTTACGCGCATCTGGCAAACAATTACGCGATGCGGTGATTACCGATCTGGCAAAGCAAGGTTCTCTGCCATTACCCTTTTATATGTCGTTTGAAAAAGAGGATGATCCTATGTCCGGCTTTGCGGATAATGTGCCGACAGCCCGGTTTTCGCATGGCTATTTTGTACTGCGTAATCGCTATGGGATGCTGGTAGAAACGCATTCCTGGAAAGACTATCCAACCCGTGTCCGCATCACGCATAACACCATCATTTCTGTACTCAATCAGATCGCGTTGCATGGCGCTCAATGGCGCAGTTTAGCTATCGCCGCCGATGCCAGAGCCGCCACCTTGGCGGGCAAACAAGTGGTCGTCAGTTATGCCACTACTGATAAAACCATCCCTGTCGCCTTTCGCGGCTATGCTTACGAGCGAACACCATCGACTATCTCTGGCGCACTGATGACACGCTATGACGAGACCAAACCACAAGTCTGGAATGTGACCTTACGTAATGAGATAGTACCCAAAAACATCGTCACCGCACCGCAGGCAGGCTACCTGGTCAGCGCCGCGTATGCAGATGCCATTGCACAAAAACTGACACAGCATGGCATCCAATTCCGGGTACTGAAATCTGGACTAGAAGGTGCAAGGATAGAGAGCCTGCGTGCAGATAAAGTCAGTTTCACTGCCGAATCATTTGAAGGCCACCAAATGCTCACGCTAAAAGGTGGATGGAAAACCGAACAACGCACGCTGGCGCCAGGTAGTCTGTTTGTACCCATCGCCCAAGCCAAATCAAGGCTAGTTATCGAGCTATTCGAGCCCAGCGCACCCGATGCGCTAGTCAACTGGGGCTGGTTTAATAATGCCTTCGAACGCAAAGAATATATGGAAGCCTACGTCGCCGAAGAAGTCGCCCGTGAGCAATTAGCCGCAGACCCGACATTACGAAAAGAATTTGAACAACGTCTCGCCAGTGATGCCAGCTTTGCAAAAAATCCGGTCGCCAGATTAGATTTTTTTGCGCGCAGACATTCTTCCTGGGACGAACGGTTTAATTTGTATCCGGTGTTTAGAACGGCGTTGGTACCGCAGTGACGGGCTCGCAGTAATGGATTAGATTCAAACAAATTAATGAATTGGGATTGTAGCTAAAGCAATGACATCAATATGGCGACTGCCCCCAATTCAAAGCAAAGCTAAATACCACCAGCAACACATAAGGAAACGCAACCGTCGGGCGTAGTGCCTGACTTGCGTATTCCATCAATAAGCCAACTACGCCTTTACGTTCTTTCAACCATTCGATATGTAATTGGAAGGCGGAAAAATCTTCTTGAGGCGGCTGCTTGATCATCGCTTCTATCCGCAGAATACGATTACTCAGACGCGCTTGCGAGGTCCTGACGATAGCTTCCTGCAGGCACATCAACAATAATAATCCGACGATCATCACTACGCTAAAGTTAAAAACGGCAGTGGCGATAAACAAGGCGACGGCACAAAGTTTGATCAACAGACAGCTACGTTCTAAGGCTTCGATATTGTTTTGCAGGACGATCCATTCTTGCTCTAATGAGGTATTGTTTGCATCTGACATGCTGGTTTCCTTTTTTTGCTTACGAGGCAATAAAAACCATATACTCCCCCTTATTTTTCATAAATATGCTCTATTGTTCAGATAATCTATGGACAACTTAAAATACATACTAGGAGTATAGACATTTACGCTCTGCAACTCCTGATTGATTTACTCATAAAACATTCTATTCAGTGTATTAAAAATTGATCTAGTGAAAAAATAGATATGCCACAAAAATCGCTGCAACAATGCCAGCAAAGTCGGCGAGCAAACCGAATGAAATCGCATAGCGGGTTTTACGTATGCCGACCGATCCGAAATAGAGAGCGACAATATAAAACGTAGTATCGGCAGAACCTTGGAACACGCAGGCAAGGCGACCGACGAAGGAATCGACGCCATAGGTTTTCATCGCATCAACCATCAGAGCGCGTGATCCGCTGCTGCTGAGCGGCTTCATCAATGCGGTTGGTAAGGCGGGCGTAAAGTCGGTGTTGATACCGAGGTGCGAGAAGACCCAATTGAATCCGGCGACAACAAATCCGAGTACGCCAGCGTTACGCAAGATGCCAATCGCAACCAGCATACCGACTAAATAAGGGATGATGGTGATCGAGGTTTGTATGCCGCCTTTGGCACCTTCGATAAAGGCTTCATACACGTTCACTTGCTTGCGCATAGCTGCCAGCATAAAACTGACGATGATACCGAATAGCAGAAGATTGCTGCTGAGTTTAGAAAAAACTTCAATCTCAGATCGGCTCATGCATTGGCTAAGGTACCAGACCAACAAAATAATAAAGGCACTGATCCCGCCGAGCCAGCCCAATACCACACGATTCAATAAATTGATGCGCTGCCTGATGGCGACTGCAACCAATCCTACGATGGTGGCGACATAAGTGGCGATCATACAGGGGATAAAAATATCCGAAGGGTCATGCGCACCCAAGACGGCACGTTGCGCCATGATCGCCAGTGGTATCAGCGTCAGGCCAGAGGTGTGTAAGACTAAAAACATGATTTGCGCATCGCTGGCCTCATCCTTATTCGGATTTAAGCTTTGCAAACTCTCCATAGCTTTTAAGCCGAAGGGTGTGGCTGCGTTATCTAGTCCCAATAAATTGGCGGAAAAGTTCATCACCATATGACCGTTGGCCGGGTGATCTTTGGGCACGCCTGGGAAAATACGCTGAAAAAATGGTGCGATGATCTTGGCAATAAAGTTGATCGCACCAGCTTTCTCGCCGATGTTCATAATACCCAACCAGAGCGTCATGATGCCTGCCAATGGCAAAGCAATTTCCATCACGCCGATGCGGGCAGATTCAAACGTGCCGTCGATGATGCGCTTAAATACTTCGGCATCACCCAATAACAACCATTGTCCTAGCGCGGCGATAAAGCTGATGAAAAAGAATCCGGTCCAGATGTAGTTGAGTGCCATTTTTTGAGTCGTAATGTTGGGACGTGATGTTGATACGTAATGTTGATACGTAATCAGAAAACTAAAATCATGAAACTAAAAAATAATTTCATCCGAAAAACTTTATTGCCACATTCAAGTGCTAGATCCCCCCAGATTTGGATCTATCCACGCAAGCACTTTGTATCATGAAACACAACGGCATCGCCTGAATTTTTCTACCCGCATTGCTATCTAAATTGATCACTGATTTGATGACTACAAATCGGTTTCCACATTTTATAAAGACAGTGAAGCGTATCGATTATCACCGCCAACAGCTTATAGTCAGATACATTTTGTTGCATCTTTTTTGAGAAAAATGCACATCTTTGTCAGCTTTCTTGTTGCTCAGTTCGTTGTAGAGGTGTAGTCAAATTAAAGAAAAGGTGTTCATCATGCGTACTATTACTTCTTTCAACATGCTGGCAAAATCACTTGCATTGGGTGTTCTTGTTGTTGGCGCAGGTATCAGCGGCACAGCCTCTGCACAAGATCGTGATTGGAATCGCGGTGGATGGCATCAGCCACAATACAGACACGAAGTAGTTCGTAACTATAACTATGTGTATTACCCAGCCCAACGCGTGTATTACTCACCCAACAATGGCAACTGGTTTTGGGCGAATGGCGGGAATTGGCAAGCAGGTGCTCGCTTACCTGGCTATTTAAATGTTGATCTGCGCCTCGGTGGCGTGCCTGTAGTGTTGGGCTCTGATCGTCCTTATATGCAACATGCTTATGTGGAGCAAACTTACGGTCAACCATGGCGCACGGCACATTACCAACGCACTTACTATGACAACCGCTACGGTCGTTGGGATGGCTACCGTGACGATCACCGCTATGAACGCCATGAGCATGATGACCACGACAATTATCGTGATCGACATGATGATTACCAGCGTGGCGACGAGCATTACCACAACCGGTAATTTGTCACTAACCAGAGCCTTGCTGAAAGGTAGTCATTGAGGGCTTCAGAAATTCACATCAGCGCATCAGTCAGTGCCAGCATCGCAGCCAGGAATAGAGTCAATTACCGACCAGACTGGCTGCGATGTTGATTGAGAAACCGACAATCGCGACATTAAATAAAAAACTTAAGACGGATTGTCCTAATACCGTCTTACGCATCTGGCGTGTCATCACGCTGACATCGGATGTTTGTACTGCCATCGCGATGGTGAATGAAAAATATAAAAAGTCCCAGTAGTCAGGATTTTTTTCATCATCGGGAAAACGTAAAGCGGGATGCCCTTTGGGTGAGCGATAAAACACTAGCGCATAGTGAAACGTAAAAATCATCGCCACTAAACACCAAGAGCCAAATACCGTCATCGCAGTGAGTATATATTTGAGAAAACGGACGTCGGCAGATAGTCCCTTCATGTTCGACAACTCAAAAATAATGGCAACCAGACTGGCAGTTGCCGCGACCGACAAAATCACCAAAATAGCAACCGCACCTTCATGCTCTTGCTGGGCAATTTTGTTGACACTGTCGTGATTCGCGCAGCTCATCAACCAGCCCATCAAAATCAAATATCCCCATACCGCGACGTTCCAGCCAAATAGTGCGCGGGTCATCCAATCAAAATTACCGGGAAGTAGAAACGTGACTAGCAAGCCTAAAAAGAATGTCAGGCTTAACCGGGGGCGTGTATGTATAAAATTTTTAATTGAGAACATAAGAGAAATAAGGCATTCTTGAAAAACGTCGTTGCGATAGCGCGCATTTGTGCGAGGCAAATAATATAACAGCGGGCAGATAAGTAATGTCGGTAAAGTAAACGCGGATGTTTCCACCCAAACATACCTGCCGTAGTATATTAGAGCTTGTGCTATCAGGAGAAACAAAATCATGTGCGTCGGGTGAAAATTTATTACACTAAAGACATCATCAAATCTCTATTATGACTAAGCGACACCAATATTTACCTCTATCAAAAATCACTGCCGGCAGAGTGTTAGCGGCTGATTTGCTTGACAAGCAGGGACATGTTTTGCTGCCCGCAGGCGTGACCTTGTCGGAGTCGATGTTAGTTTCTATCGCACAGCATCATGTTCAACAATTGTCGGTGATAGCAGACGACTTGCCCGAGGTCGATGATGCGAGTGTCCAAAAAGCAAAGCTGGAACGTCTTGATCAATTATTCAGACACACGCATGGTCATGCGCCAACGACCATCTTGTTTGACTATATGCGCGCCTATCGCGATGTAACGCCATGACCCCTGATCAACCCTCACCCAGCAGCCAGCATTTGCTATTAATTGATGTGATTAAACACATCAAGTCTTTGCCGACCTTGCCCGCAGTGGCGCAAGAAATGTTGTCCAATTTAAATGACGATGATATTAGTCTGGACACGATTGCAGAAAAAGTGTCGCACGACCAGTCGCTGACTGCCAGCACGCTTCGGTTAGCAAACTCGTCAATGTTTGGCAGCAATTCTAAAGTGGTGACATTGCAACAGGCTGTCAGCATGCTGGGTATCAGGCAAATAAAAAATTTAATCCAACTCACGGCAATCGCAAATAGTTTTCCAACGTCACGTTGCAGGAACTTTGATTTTCAGGCATTTTGGCGACATAGCGTGGCGACGGCAGAATGCGCTGAACTGATCTCACGCACGCTGTCGATGAAGCACGATTTTGCTTACACTGCGGGCTTATTGCACGATATTGGGAGACTGGTTTTGGTGACGCGTTTTCCAGCACAATATGAGCAAGCGATTCTGTATAGAGAACAAGAAGATTGTTATTTGCTGGAAGCAGAGCATGCAGTCATGAATATTGATCATGTCACCGCAGGTTTGGCACTAGCGGAACATTGGCAATTTTCTGAAGCGATCCGAGATGCGATTCGCGGTCATCATGATCCAGAAATAGAAGGACTTAATTCGATTGCGGCGATTGTGCATGTGGCTAATGCAATCGTACATGCGTTAGATATCAGCCAGGTAGAGGACGATCTGGTACCGTTAATATCACAGATGGCATGGAACACTTTGGGCTTAAATAAAGCAGATTATCTAGCGATATTCCGCGAGACTGAAATGCGTTTTGAGGCCTTAGACGGGATTTTATTGTAGCTTGTAATAAGCTACTTTTAGTACGTTGTTTTAGCTATGGCCGTAACATAATTTTAGCGTTTTTTGATAGAAATTCATGTACTTGGAAAAAACCATTTTGGAACAGTTAATGCAATTCGGTGATGCCGATTATCCAATAGAGAGCATCCATTTATTCCGCGATATTTCTCCGGAAAACCATCAGTTAATTGAAGATATTATTCAGTACTGCGCCGTGGTGAAAGCAAGAACAGGACAAATCGTTTTGGATGCCCACAGTTCTGGTGCACGATTATATGTTGTGCTTAAAGGGGTACTGGGAATCACGCGACAAGACGCCAACAGCAATCAATTAGAAACCGCCATTACCCAATATCTGCCGGGTGAATGTGTCGGCGAAATATCGGTATTAGACGAAGAAATTCATTCCGCTACTATCAGCGCCTTAACCGATAGTGAGTTACTGGTGATCGAGGCTGAAACTTTATGGCGACTGATTGATGAGTCGAATGGTGTCGCAAAAAATTTATTGCAGCTACTGTCTTTCCGTATCCGCGCAGCCAATGCACAAATTCGTAATCGGCAAAAAGTAGGCGAATTTTATCGTCAGCTTTCTATGGTTGATGGTTTAACTGGATTACATAATCGCGCCTGGTTAAATAGTCAGTTGCCAAATATGGTGGAAAGCGCACACGCAAGCGGCAATCCGCTGAGTATCATTATGGTGGACCTTGATCATTTCAAACGATTTAACGATGATTACGGTCACTTAGTAGGCGACGATGCGCTACAAAGCGCTGCCAAAGTAATGAATGCCGGATTACGCCCTACTGACTTTGCTGCGCGATATGGCGGTGAAGAGATGATCGTGATTTTGCCGGGCACCAATCAAAAATCTGCACTACTGGTTGCAGAGCGTCTTTGTAATAGACTGCGTAAAACTAAAGTGTTTGCAGATACGCATAAAGCGTTACCGCATATTACCGGATCGTTTGGCTTAGCCAGCTTAGAAAAAGGAGAAGATGCTACTGCCTTGATCTCCAAAGCAGATGCAGCGATGTACCGTGCGAAAGAACAAGGACGGGATCGGGTTTCAATTTAGTACTGCGCGTTGATTTTTACTAATCGTACTTGGCTTTTGCTCAATTTTAAACTCTGAATATAAAGAAAAAAGCTGCTGATACGTAATGTATCGGCAGCTTTTTTATTCATACGGACAAACCAGATCAGGAAATTGACGGTGATCCGGTCGCCAGTAAATTAGAAGTGGTAACCAACGCCAAAGCTAATTCCGATAGGATCCAGTTTGATGTTTTGCGTTTGACCAGTTGAAAAGTGGGCTGTCGTTTTCAATAAAGTTTTAGTCACTGCTAAGTCAGCAAACCATTTGTCGTTGAAAGCATAGGTTGTACCTAATTGCATTGTGACGGCAAATTTATTATCCAACTTAAACGTCGTTGGATTTGGGCTGCCAGTATTCGTCAGCGCAGTCATTTCTCCAGAACCTGTTTCTTTCTGAAAGTACGCGTAAGTCAAACCAAGTCCTACATATGGACGAAGCAATGATTTTGGCTCAAAGAAACGGTATTGGGCAAAAATTGTTGGTGGCAGCACTTCTGTTGTGCCGATTTTACCTGTACCAGCAATCGCACCAGCACCTCTCAGCTCATGTTTGTAAGGCACACCAATAGCTACTTCTGCAGAAATATTATCTGTAAACATGTAGCTACCAACAAGTACAGCTTCAGTGTCAGTACCAACGTCTGCTTTGGTACCAGGCAATGCCGGAGCACTCAAATCACCGCTATCTACTTTTGGCTTTAACTGATTGAAACCGCCCTTAACTGACCATGTACCTGCGCTTTGAGCAGAGGCTGCGGCACTAGCTGTAAGCACTAAAATAACCGCGGCAAAATTAATCGCACCCTTAAAACTTTTATTCATATTGTCTCCAAATCCTTTTGATTGATGACACATCATGTCGCCATCTAAATAGCTCGGTTATTTTTTTAGCGTCGCTGACCATTACAATTTGGGTCTGATAGCAAGTCTGATATCTCAGTTTAGCTATGAGTTGCTCTTGATCTGGTCAGCCTTTAAAGTATCAATAAAGAGTAAATTATTAACTCTTGACGCTCAATCACCAGCGCTTACAGCCAACCTTTAACAATCATTTCTTTCGAAACATAGCGCGCTAATAATAGATAACCGTAAGGTGTCGGATGTACGCTATCCGCATATTCATAGTTGTCAACGTTTGCAGCAATCGTGTTTGACTTGTTACATACCAGTGAAGAACCCAGTGGATTTTTCGCTGGAGTCAAATCACATGCAGGAGTCGTGACATTTGTTAAACCATAGATTGCAGGATTAGCAGCTTGGTCACGGTTTACAGTGTAAGCATCAACATACAAAACACTAGCATTACCATCTAAGCCTGCTTTTAACTGAGCATTGAAGGTAGTTACCATTGTATTGATCAGACCTTGTGTCGCCACATCAGAACCAAGGCCCAGCGGAGTTTGGCTTACGTCTGGCAAATTAACGACAGTAACGTATTTCGCACCATTACCAACAATCAAAGTCTTAACGTAACCAGCTAACTCAGCACCGGCAGTACCCATAGCGGTAACAATGGCAGGCGCTGTCGCTTGGACATACGCTGCTGCTCCTGCTGCGCCAACTGTGGCGCCTGCCGCAGCCTGACAATTAGTTGCCTGTGCATCAGTAGGGACGCATTTACCACTAGCAATATCTTTTGCGATCTGTGCTTGCACAGCAGCAGGAGTCACAGCTGCAGTTCCAGCAGCAGTCGCACCTGCAGAGAGTGTTGCTAATTGAATGAAGACATCATTACCGCCAGCCATCACAAACACGATTTCATTACCACTGAATTTACCGCCATTCAGAGCCAAATGATTTTGAATTTGAGTAACGACAGGCACAGTCAACTGCCCCAGGATCGCATTGGAGCCACCTAATAATTTGTTACCTGGACCAACTGGATTTGTGACACGGGCGCCACCTTGAGCGTAAGACGTACAACCAGCATGGTTAACAACTGGAACGCTAAAGCCTTGTGACGCCAAACCATTTAAGCCAGTTTGTGCAGGACATGGTGCTGGCAAACCTAATTGCGCAGCCATTAGTTCTGTCCAGTTTTTTGCGTTATTTTTGCCTGTGGAATCAACATCATTAACGTTGTACTTACCACCTTTGAGTGCGGCTACTGTACCAACCGCATAAGTACCTACGTCACTTAAACTGTCGCCAAATGATACTTGTGAACTAAATTTGATTTTGGTGGCTTGATCACCACCACTACTACTGCCACCGCAACCGGCCAGAACAGCAGCCGTGAGCAATGCCAGTGCAAAATTGGATTGACGCATTTTGTCTCCTAATGGAAATATTTTTTAATAACAAAGTGAACGGTCGTGCTAGTCACCGCGTCGCTAGTATGTCATCACGTATATTAGATGAATAGAGAAAGTTACAATATTAGAGTAAACACTCTTGAAAAAACAACGTGCTCTAACGTCCTCTAAACAACCTTTGCGGTGCAGCAAATTAATTCTGTTTCCAAATCAAATGCACGTGCCAAATAATAGCCGTCGGGTTCACTTGGGTATAGAAATTGAACAAGGCCATGATTATTGCAAAGCGATAATTCCTGGTCAAGCCGGATCAGTCGATAAAGTTGTAACAGTTTCTTTACTACCTCTACCCAAGTAAGCAGATGCTCGCCGCCCCCATTTGTCCAGATAAGTATAAGTAATAGGTACAACTAATAGGGTGAGCAACGTGGAGGTGATAATCCCCCCTATAACTGCTCTGCCCATAGGTGCTTGCGACTCAGCACCATCACTCAAACCCATTGCCATCGGTAACATACCAAAAATCATCGCCAGTGTAGTCATTAGAATTGGTCTTAACCTGACCTGACCTGCCGCCAAAATAGCGTCGTACTGTGACATCCCTTGTCGTTGCGACTGATTAATAAAATCGACTAACAAAATCGCATTCTTGGTCACTAAACCCATCAGCATAATGAAACCAATAATCGAGAAAATATTCAGCGTGCTGCCAGTAATGAGCAACGCAAGCAATACGCCAATTAAGGAAAATGGTAAGGACGTCATAATCGCCAGAGGTTGCAAGAAACTACCAAACTGTGATGCCAAAATCAGGTAAATAAAAATAACTGCAATTCCCAATGCGGCCAAAGCAGAATTAAAAGAATCTTGCATCTCTTTAGTCTGTCCACCCACGTCAAACCGATAACCAGGTGGTAGTTCGATTTTTTTAACCAATTCTTGCACTTCAGTCCCTACGTCGCCAGCAGGACGGCCTTCTACATTGGCATAGATAGCGGCACGGCGCTGCAAATCTTGACGTTTAATGACACGCGGACTAGTACCAGGAATAAATTGGACTACCTGACGTAAAGGCACCATGATCGGCTTACCATTTGCGTCAATCCGACTGCTGGCAAGCGATAGGTCACCAAGATCAGAAATTTTTTGCCGCCCCGATTTTGGCAACTGCACATTAATTTCATAATTTTGCCCATCGGGTGCAAGCCATTGACCTATCGTATCACCAGCAACAAAAGGTCGTAGCGCTGATCCAATTTGTTGCACTGATAAACCCAGATCATTCGCCAGCTCATTATTCACTTTGACTAATACCGTAGGATTGGCACCGGTTAAACTACTCTCTAAATCAGCAATTCCTTTGATCGCGCCAATCTTCAGCATTACCTGATCAATCACACCCTGCAATTTATCCGCATCCGGTCCCAAAATCGCTACATAAATTGGCTTGTTAAACCCTACGCCAAGCTCGATTCCCGGCACAGATTTCAACCGTTGACGTATCATCGATTCAATTTCTTTCTGCGGTTTACGATGACTAATCCGAGGTTCCGTCAACTTGAGATTAATCTGTGCCGTATTGCGCTCACCATCGACACCAACGCTGGTGGTCATGGTGACGATTTCTGGCATCAGTTTTAGTATTGCCTCGACCTGTATAGTTTTTTCATTGGTATAGGTCAGGCTAGAGCCAACAGGTGTTTTGAGATTAAGCGAAATCTGGCTATTGTCAGTTTCAGGTGCGAATTCAGAACCGATAAACGGTAATAAGAAAAAACTACCGATAAATAAACTGAAAGCTAACGCTAAAGTAGTTTTACGTTTGTGCAATACCAGCTGTAATACTCGGCCATATAAATGATGTAGCTTATCAATGCCGTGTTCGATGTTTTCCATCATCCGTGCTAGCCAGGGCAAACGTTTAAAACGCCCCTCTGCCGGATCATGCCAAACAGACGACAGCATTGGATCAAGTGTAAAACTCACGAACAGAGAAACCAGTACCGCAACAGTCACAGTAATGCCAAATTGAAAGAAATATCGACCAATCATGCCTTTCATGAAGGCGACTGGCACAAAGACAGCGACAATGGCAAAAGTCGTCGCCATCACGGCAAGACCGATTTCATTCGTGCCGTCTTCTGCTGCTTTTTTATGTCCTTTGCCCATACCCAGATGACGGACAATATTCTCTCGGACCACAATCGCGTCATCAATCAACAAGCCAATACAAAGTGACAAGGCCATCAAGGTCAAAAAATTCAGCGTAAAACCAAAAGCCTTTAACGCGATAAAAGTAGCGATAACCGAGATAGGCAAAGTCAAGCCGGTGATGACCGTACTGCGCCATGAATGTAAAAATAAAAATACGATTAGTATCGTTAAAGCAGCACCTTCAAGTATGGTTTCCTTAACACCGCTTAAAGATTGTTTGACGCTATCCGCATTGTTGTAGTTGACATTAATGATGACGTCTTTTGGTAGACGACTACGCAGATCTGCAATCGCATCAATAATCCCGTCGCCAACTTCTACAATATTGGCATCCTGAATTTTTGTGACCGAGATGCTGATTGCGTGTACTCCATTGACCCGTGAGATAGAAAATTCCTCGCGCTCACCGTCTTGAATATCCGCGACTTGCTCCAGATACACTGGGGCATTAGCTCGACGTGCGACAATAATTTTATTGAAGCCGCGTGGATCAGTGATCTTAGCTTCTAACCGGACTAATTGATCGTTAGCCCCTTGCGTGATCAAGCCAGCCGGAATGTTTTGATTGGTTACCTGGATAGCCGTCAACACTTCATTCACGCCGACATTGTTCGCCGCCATCCGGTCCGGGCTCAACTTAACCTGCACCTGACGCACCACCGCACCGCGCACATCTACCCGCCCTACTCCAGCTACGCTTTGTATTTTTTTAGAAATGACTTGATCTGTTAATGTCGATAATTCTCGTAAGCTTCTGGTGGGCGAACTAACTGACATTTCAACAACGGGACTCTCGTTACCATCACTGCCGCCACGCACGATAAATGGGTCTTTAACATCTTTAGGAAAGCTTGGTCGAATCTGGGCAATCTTATCCCGCACTTCTTGTAGCACTTTGTCCGGATTGACCGATAGTTGAAATTCTACCCAAAGAGTGGCGCGACCTTCAAATGAACTGGCTAAAATTCGCTTAACACCGCTGACGGTATTGACTACGCTTTCAACTGGTTTGGTGATGTCGTTTTCGACAATTTCTGGCGAAGCGCCAGGATATTGAACTTGAACCGAGACACCAACAGACTGCACATCCGGCATCTGCTCCAGACCCAGACCTTGATACGAAAAAAGTCCCAGAACGACGAGCGCCACCATCATCATGGTCGCAAAAACAGGATTTTGAATACTGACTTTGGTGATCCACATGACTTAGCCCTTAGATTTCGGAGAAGTCGCTAAAGTGGCGGCTACCGCGGAAGCAGGTGCTAAATCTGGTGCCAAATTTGTGATCTCAGCAGTTTTTGGCAACAGGATTTTACTACCTGGCTTAATACTATCTAACTTAGCAGAAATAACCTGAACACCTGGCTCTAGCCCCTGCAACACTTGTACCAAGCCTTCATCCTCACTACGCAAACCCAGCTTAACGGCTTGTTGCTGAACTTGATTCCCTACTATTTTATAGACTACGTCGCTACCATTCTGCTGACGGATCGCGGCCAATGGCATGACAGGGTAAGAAGTAGTTTTTTCTAAAGTGAGATTACCTTTGGCAAACATGCCCCCTCGCAAAGCGCCATCGGCATTATCAACCTCTACATACACCAGCATCGAACGTGAACCAGCCTCGGCAGATGGATTAATACGCGCTACTTTTCCAATAAAAGAGCGAGTACCAAATCCATCGACGGCAAAGCTCACATTTTGACCAATCTTGACACGTGGAATCTCACTCGCAGGTACTTGAGCCTCTAAAATTAACTGCGCCAGATTGACGATATTAAATAAGGCTGTATCGGGCGATACTTTGTCGCCAGCTTGCACGCTACGCTTACTGATGATGCCGTCGACTGGTGATTTAATTTGCGTATCCGACACGGCAATCTGCGCTACTTCTCGCTGTGACAACGCAGACTTCAAACTGGCATGTGCTAAATCCAAACTACTTTGAGTAGTATCAAACGCGTTTTGTGAGATATAACTTTGTTTTAGTAAAGCTTCATTAGAGTGCCGGTTTTTTTGCGCTAACGCCAAACGTGCTTGTGCCTCATCTACTGCCGCATCTTGTATGCTCAAACGCGCATGCAAATCAGCGCCATAAAAACGCGCAATGATTTGACCTTTTCGTACCGGCATACCCTCTTGCACCAATGTCTCATGTACCTCGGCTGCCACCTTTGACCGCACAGTGACTTGGCTTACAGGCATGAGAGATCCTGAAATCGGTAAATTCACTAACAAAGACCGGGTAGTAATTTTGGTCACATCAACAGCAGCCAATTCGTAGATGACTTCTTTGCTGGAGTCTGCCTGATTTGACGATTTGGCTGAAGATTTGGAGGATGGAGTAAGCGACTTTGTATATATTATCGAACTAGCACCAGCGCCCAAGATGACCAATCCGACCAACGGAAAGCGCCAACGCCTAAATTTATTAAAACTTGTAGTTGATGCAGCGCCGGCACTATTTATATCATTTTTTGTTTTCATGATCTGATTCTTATTATCCGCACGTCAATTGTAGTGGGTATTTTTATTGGAAAGCTGAGGGTGATGCTGGCGCTATCAAAGCGTTTTTATTATTTTGCGTGGCATAGCGCAGAACTAAGACTCTTGTGCAGGGAATAAGTTCGCCAAAACAATCAAAGATCGAAATTTGAAGAATTACCTGTTTTATAAGCCGGCATTAGGCTGCCATTGAGCTGACGTTTAGAAACAAAAAAAACGCTTTAAAACTAAGGCAAGTATTCATTGATCATCAACCAGCAGTTAATCTCAGAACAAACATAATCCATTTTTTGTAAGAAGTTCTGAATTATTTTAGGCTACGGCTCTTTTTATGTGCGCAGAATAAATTAAGCATTGCAATCCAGGTCTCTTTAAACTGACAGCAAGAAGCTCAGTGATGTTGTATTGATACCTCGAATACTGACTTAAACTTAGGCAAATTGCTTGCCTTTTATGCAAATAAAGATCAAAATTGCAAACACTATAAAGTCAATTACAACACCAAACAAAGTTGAGTGTCACAATCTCATCGAGTTAGCCTAGAATCTGATTGGGTAATGCCTTGCACAATATCGATGATATGGATTTCATGCTAGCCAGCACTGCATACCTCTCAATCAAAATCACCCTTTGGAATTGAGGTCGCTTCATGTTTTCTTTTCCGTTTAAAAAAAATAAAAACACAACTGCTGCATATGAAGAAAAGCCTTTCTTTGATAAAGAAGAACAGGTTTTTTTTAGCCGTTTGCGACGGGCGCTACCAAACTGCTACATCTTTCCTAAAGTCGATCTGATCGCTTTATTGGAACCAATCACACTCGACTCCAAAGCAAAACGTTTAGCACAGGCTGATCTCGACGGTCGGAAAATTGACTATGCCATTTTCGATGCGAGCATGAGTTTACTCTGCGTTATTGAATTGAATGCAGAGGTGGGGGACGACGGGAAGTATTTGAGTAATGAGGCTTATTTCAAAACGGCAGGCATCAAGACCATACGCTGGGAACGACAGGCATTACCTTTATACGAGCAAATCCTGCGCATCCTCGCACCATTTTCTACATTAGCGGCACCCAAGCCAGACATTGCAGCGAGTACTGTAATGAAAGCACAATTAATGACTGCGCCAAAAAGTCCCGATACAGTCCAACAAATTTACGCATCACACCCAATCCCTAGCAATATCGTGGCACTTTCTATTCATGACATAGAAAATCTGACACCAAAAAAATATATGCAAAGTGCCTATCCCCACATCTGGCAACGCATCTGTTTGTTTTGCAATGAACCTATGCATCTAAAGCGCTATCTCACATCGCTGGTTATTCAGGGTCCGGGTGAAAATCGTGTCGGATTCCCGAACGAAATATTAGTTGAAATCGCCGCTATCCAAGCAGCCAATGAAAAACATTTAGAAAAATCGTCTCCAAGAACAACTTGGGATACTGCATTCGTCAATCGTTGATTCTTTTCGAAGTGCATCAGGTTTCTATGAATTTCAATATTGATTCAATCCATCGCTACAAATTGCGTTTTAATCCCACAGAAATACGCTTCATCGCAAGTCACTAATCTAAGTCGGCGTGCAAGGTCATACTGATAGCATCCCGTCAAACGACACTCTCCGCGTTCTTATTTTAAGGAAACAGCATGAACATGACTCGTTTTGCAAAGCGCGTTTGCGCCATCAGCCTCACATTAAGTGCATTCGCCATCGTGGCTCAACCAAACACCGCCTTAGCATCTGGCTGGAACTTGCAGTGGAGTTCAGACAAAAGTATTGCAGGCTCAGGAAAATTACAACAAGAAAACCGCGCTGCAAGCCATTTCAACGCGATCAGCATAAGCCTGCCTGCAGAGATAGAACTACAGCAAGGCGACGCAGAAGGAATCTCAATTGAAACCGACGATAACTTGCTAGCCTTAATTGAAACGACAGTTGAAAACGGCACGTTAAAAGTCCGTACCTTAGAAAAGGGAATCCACCTAGACACACGTAACCTAAAAATAATTATCAAACTAAAACAAATTGATGATTTAGAAGTAGCTGGTTCTGGATCACTAAGATCTAGCCACCTTCAATCCAACAAATTACGCGTGTCAATCGGTGGCTCCGGTGCAGTTAATTTACAAGGTCTGAGCGCAGAATCACTATTTTTAACCATCGGCGGTAGTGGTAGTTTTAAAGTAGCGGGTAACGCCAACACAACGTCAATGACCATTGGTGGTTCTGGCTCTATGGATGGTTCCGCGTTAAAAACCAATGATGCCAAGGTTAGTATTGGCGGCTCTGGCAAAGTCTCTGTTGCGACGAAAAATAACCTCAAAGTAAGTATCGGTGGCTCTGGTACCGTCAATTACTATGGCAATCCGCAAGTCAGCAAATCGATAGGCGGATCAGGCAGCGTCGTCAGACTCGGCGATTTCCCTTCATAAACTAGGGTCTGGTTATACGCATCTGGCAGGAACTCACTATAATCTCGGCAGACGTACCACCACCTGTCAACGAGGATATTCCATGACTATTTCTATGTATGCCGCTTCCGTCCCTGTCTTTCGCCAAATGCTCAATAGCCTGAGCGATGTATTGAGCAAAGCAGAAGCCCATGCCACGGCAAAAAATATCGATCCTGCTGCGCTGTTGCAATCACGTCTGTTCCCTGACATGTTGCCATTCACGCGTCAAATACAAATCGCTGCGGATTTTGCTAAAAGTGTTCCCGCACGTCTGGCAAGTATCGAAGTACCTGCTTATGAAGATAACGAACAAACTTTTGCCGATCTGCAAGCGCGTATCGCTAAAACCTTGGCACTGCTAGATACATTAACGCCAACCCAGTTTGATGGTAGCGAAGAGCTGGAAATCGTATTACGCCCTGGTACACCAAAAGAGAAAAAACTGAGCGGTCAAAACTATCTGTTGTCATATGGCTTGCCACAGTTTTTTTTCCACGTAACGACTGCCTACTCGCTACTACGTCACAACGGAATTGAGATTGGCAAAAAAGACTACATGGGTAATTTCTAACTTGTCTTTTTAGCGTTAATTTAAGAATCAAGTTTTATTACATGCCAGCCGCTATGTCTGATCTTTTTTCTGCCTCCACTACCTTGGAACAGATATCGATTATTGATGGTGAGCTGGCATTTGCACATCAATTTTACTCATCAGAAGTTGCCAAGGAACTGTATGCAAGTTTGCTCGCAGAAACGCCATGGCGCCAGGATTTAATCACTGTTTGGGGCAAGACCTATTTGCAACCACGACTCACCGCGTGGTACGGCGACGTTGCGAGCAGCTATAACTACTCAGGGATCGCACTTGCGCCGCAGCCATGGACGGCTACATTATTGAAGATCAAAACTGAGATTGAAGCGCTGACCATGCAACGCTACAACAGCGTATTGCTTAACTTGTATCGGGATCAGCAAGATAGCGTAGGCTGGCATTCGGATAACGAGATAGAGCTGGGGCATAAGCCAGCAATTGCCTCTGTCAGCCTTGGTGAGAGTCGTATTTTTAAACTCAGACATAAGAGCAGACCAGAACAAAAAACCCGCAACATTGAACTAAGCAGTGGCAGCGTTTTACTCATGGCAGGCAGCCTGCAACAGCATTGGGAGCATGCTGTTTTAAAAGAAACGCGATTGCATCATCCTAGAATTAATCTTACCTTCAGAAAAATTCAAAAGTGATTTTCTGGTGCGCACAAAACATTGTGCGCGAAGCAAAATAAAAATAATAAATTACATACTTAGTTTGCAAGCTGTAGGACGTCGACTGAACCATAAAAACCAAAAAGTATTTTAAAACGGTTCTTTCGTCCGCCCTACTAAGATCGTCAACAACTAAGCATCACTGACGCTTCATTGCCTCCTTCTTCACTTTCTTATCCGCTTTTTTTTCCTTCATGGTTTTTGCTGGTTCTTTTTTGACTGCTTTTTTACTGTCTTGTGCTTTGCTCATGATGTGCTCCTTGGTGAAACAGTACAACAGTACTGCGATAAACTGGATTATAGGTCGAATGGTGCGCAATGGTATGACTGGGACGCACAAATTGGTACTATCCGTTATCTATTCCGTTTTTACATACTGTTTGTCATAGCTAAATTTGGTGCATATCTGATTTTTTCGCGCAATTTGTCTACAGTATCTGGAAATCGGAAGCACTTAGCCGAATTATTTATACTAATTATTTATGAAAATACCAAAAAGAATACAGCCACTTGTTGATGAAGGATTAATCGATGATGTCTTGCGCCAACTAATGAGCGGCAAAGAGGCCACGGTATATGTCGTGCGTTGCGGTGAGGACATCCGTTGCGCCAAAGTATATAAAGAAGCGAATCAGCGTAGTTTTAAAAAAGCCGTCGCCTACCAGGAAGGTCGCACCGTCAAAAATAGCCGCCAGGCGCGGGCGATGGAAAAAGGCACCCGCTACGGCCGCAAGATGCAGGAAGAAGTCTGGCAAAGCGCCGAGGTCGATGCCTTATACCGTCTGGCCGCTGCCGGTGTACGCGTCCCGACGCCGTATATCTGCTTTGAAGGCGTACTGCTGATGGATCTGGTGACAGATGCCACTGGCAACGCCGCACCGCGTTTAAATGATGTTGAACTGACCGAAGCGCTGGCACTGGACTATCACGCTCAATTGCTGCATCAGGTCGTCCTAATGTTATGTGCCGGTGTGATCCACGGCGATCTGTCTGAATACAATATTCTGGTGGACGACAAAGGCCCGGTCATCATTGACTTGCCGCAAGCGATTGATGCTGCGGGCAATACCAGTGCAGGCGCCATGCTGGAGCGCGATGTTGATAATTTGATGAACTTCTTCAGTCCCTTTGCGCCACAACTGGCAGGAACCAAATACGGCAAAGAAATCTGGCTGCTATATCAGGCAGGTTTGCTCACCCCAGAAACCGTCTTGACCGGTCGCGTTGCGGTGGATAAACGTCCGGCCGATGTTGGCGCGGTGATGCGTGAGATTGAAATCGCGCGGATTGAACAAGCGGATGAAGAACGGCGTTTATCTCAATACGATAATTAGATCGATCGAGCGGTAAAAACCTCGGCATCTATAGCAACACCATTCATTTCTAACTATTTTTAAACAGATTTTAAGTTGACTCATGCTGACACTCACTATTAAACAAGGCAAAGAAAAAAGCCTGCTAGAACGCCAGCCTTGGGTCTATCTCTCTGCCGTGGCGAGGGTCGATGGCAAACCCGGCGAACGAAATAAATTAGGCGCAACGGTCTTGGTTCAATCGTCTTCCGGTCAATTTCTGGCACGTGCTGCCTACAACGCAAAATCACAAATCAGTGCCCGCGTCTGGACCTTTGACCAGAACGAATCCGTCGATCACGCGATGATTAAACGACGTGTTCAGATGGCTGTTCTCAAGCGTAAAGCGAATGTAAACAGCGCCAGCAAAAACGTAAGTCAGTCTATTTCTCTGGTCTCCGGTGAAGAAGATGGTTTATCTGGCCTGGTGGTTGACTGGATTAAAGATGGTAGTACCAATGACAACAGCAAAGCAGCGAACGATTATCTGATCTGCCAATTTAATGCCGCTGGCGTCGATGCCTGGAAAGTCGCTATTGTCCAGGCACTGATGGCAGAAACTGGCTGCCCTAACGTGTACGAACGGGCAGACGAGTTAATGCGCAAAGGGGAAGGTTTGCCCGTCGTATTTGGCGCACTGGCAGGTGACGAACCACCGGATGAAATCTGGCTGATGGAAAAAGGCGTACGTATTTCAGTCGATATCAAAACGGGACAAAGAAATCACAGTAGTTAAGCGCAGCAGTGAAGTATTCCTGCAGCAATCGTGCTGATAAAAATTGGCACGATGGTTCTCTCGCCCCGTTCCGATGCCTCACGCTGATAGGCTCTTCCTATCCCAATATTCCAGCACAGCCCAGAATCGAATATCAAGTCAGTGCAAACAGGCAAAGCGAGCAAAGCACAATCCTTAGCACAGCCTGCATGGCAATGTATTTGCGTTCTCACCGCAGCAAATTAAATACTCCTATATAGTATATTTTAATTGTCCAATTAATCATTGGACAATTAGCTATTTTCAATAAAAATAATGGGGAGTATATTGATTTATCCCGTATTCGACTTGTAGAAAACGAGCTAAGCCAGACACAGATATCGCCGGTATCACGCAATATGACGAAAAAAAGCCCGCGTCAGCGGGCTAATTAGCGCACATCAAAACTGTCTAAAAATCACATCCCCTGCTCAACAAACTGCACCGGACGCCATTTCAATAATTTGTTTTCAATCGCAGTCAGCAGATACTCGGCCGCCAAGGCGACCACCGCCAACACAATCATGGCGGCAAATACCCCGGCTGCATTAAACGTCCCTTGCGCTGTCGCGATCAGCAGACCAATACCATGTCGCGCACCCAAAAACTCACCGACTACGGCACCGACCAATGCAAAACCAAAGCTGACATGCAAGCTGGCTAAAATCCAGGTCAATGCCGACGGAAACACGACCGAGAAAGTCACCTGACGTTTACTAGCCCCCAAAATATACGCATTGGCAATCAGATTTTTATCCGCCTCACGCACACCTTGGAATGCATTACCAAACACGACAAAAAATACCATCACAACCGCTAAAGCAATCTTAGACCCCATGCCCAAACCAAACATGATGATAAAAATCGACCCCAACACCACACGCGGAATAGCATTAGCGACTTTGATATAGATACTCAACACATCCGCTGCCAATTTATTGCGGCCCAGAGCAATCCCGAAAAAAATACCCAGAAAACTACCAATCAAAAAACCCAGTACCGTTTCTTCCATCGTCACCAGCAATTCACGCCAGAGCGGACCTTGCGCTGTACCTTCAGTGATCCATGTCACCAGTTGCTCATAAATAGCCGTCGGTTGCGAGAAAAAGAAAGGATCAATTAAACCCGCTTTAACTGACAACTCCCACGCCCCCAAAGTCACCACGGCCAATGCGACCCGTAAAAAAATAACCAGGCGGTGATGATTAACTCCTTTGGCAATCGCCTTGCGCTCTTCCTCACCGATTTCAGGCAGATTGAGCGACGTATTTAGGACAGTAGTATTCATATTTTTAATCCCGCTTTAAATTTGGACTTCATCTTTTAAATCCGTCCAGATTTGCTTTGACAGATGGATAAATTCTTCTGAGTAGCGTGCCGTAGAAACTTCCCGCGGACGTGCTAAAGGAATCTCGTAGCAGCTCTTGACAGAGCCGGGACCTTTAGACAACACCACCACACGGTCTGCTAAAGCAATCGCCTCTTCAATATCATGGGTGACAAACACGACGGAGGCTTTTTTCTCTGACCACAAGCCCAGCAATTCATCCTGCATCAGCGCGCGGGTCTGCACATCCAACGCCGAGAACGGCTCGTCCATCAATAAAATTTTTGGCTCGTTAATAAACGTCTGCGCCAGTGCCACACGCTTACGCATACCGCCAGACAACTGATGCGGATAATGATATTCAAAGCCAGCCAGGCCGACTCTGCGTACCCACTCGGCCGCCATCTCTTTCGCCGTTTTTTTATCCTTACCGCGAAATATCGGACCAATCGCAATATTATCGATCACGTTTTTCCAAGGGAAAACTGCATCTGCCTGAAACACAAAACCAATGTCTGGATCAATCCCCGTCACCGGCTTACCAAATACTTTAACGCTACCTGAAGACGGCGGATTTAAACCCGTGATCATGCCTAATGTGGTTGATTTTCCGCAGCCGGTAGGACCAACAATCGCGCAGAAATCGCCTTCATTGACGGTCAGACTAAAATCTTTTAACGCAAGGGTCACTTTGCCAGCCGGACTGATAAATTTTCTGCTGACATTGGTCAACTCAATGGCTACATTCGTTGCCACATTCTTAGTTACGCTCGTTGCCATACTGGTTGCCGTAGTCATCACCTCTATCGCCGAATTTTTCATTATTTCGCCGCTTTCACAAACTCGCTGGTGAAGGTATTCGCCAGATTGATCGTCTTGCCTTGTGCCGCTTTATCAAAGCCATTCAATACTTTGAGTACGGTCGCGGGGCCATTTTCCGGCATCACACCATCAGCGGTAAACATCTGCTTGCTGGCTTCCAGCGCATCGATGTACATCTGCTTATTGGATGCGTAATAATCCGCTGGCATTTTTTCCGCAATCTCTTTTGCGCTATGAGTTTTAATGTATTTCAAGGTCTTTACAAACGCGTTAGCTAGCTTTTGCACCTGATCTTTGTGAGTATTCACCCAGGCAGTAGGCATATACAAACAAGCTGCCGGATAAGTACCACCGAGCGCAGCTTCAGTTTCTTTCACCGTGCGCAAATCGACCAGAATGGTGGCCGCACCGGTGGATACCAGACGCGAAATTGTTGGCTCTGTGGTCATACCCGCATCAATTTTATTTTGTGCCATTGCTGCAATAAAAGTTGAGCCTGCGCCCACTGGCAAGGTCGTAAATTCACTATTCTTCACGCCTGCTTTAGCTGCCAGATATTGCGTCAAAAAATTAGTGGAAGAGCCAAGGCCAGTGACGCCTAATATTTTACCTTTAAAATCTGCGGGAGATTTGATGTCTTTGGCAGCTGCCTTGGACACTAAAATTACTTCGCCTGGCGCCTGGCTAAACTGGACTACCGATTGCACTAATTTTCCACGCGCTTGCAAATCGATGGTGTGATCATAAAATCCCACGACACCTTGCGCTGCACCAGATAACATTTCTGTCTCTGCATTGACCCCGGCAGGCTCGCTCAGTAATTCAATCTCCAGACCAGTCTCTTTTAAATATCCTAACTGTTCCGCCAATTTAGCCGGCAAGTAGATTTGCTTCTCTATCCCGCCCACCATAATCGTGATTTTGTCAGCCGCATGGACTTGCATGCTGGATACCAGCATCAGCATGGCTGCTATGGGTTTTAATGCGAGTTTGAATACTGCTTTCATGATTGTCTCCGTTATTTTTGAGTTGTATTTTTCGATACGGCGTCGCCATTAACTCGACAAAGCCATACCTGCAACGATTGCTTCCCATCGTTGCAACGTCAACTGGATATGTTCTACCAGTCACAAAATGATAATCGTCACTTTATATTCTATCTGGTGTACACAATCAGAATAAAATAAAAACGAACAAAAGCCTTTTGCACAGTGTCGTGAACAGATGCTCAATCTAATCTGTTTCGCTAAGCTTTTTTATAGACTTTTGTTCTGGATTATTTTTATTAGAACTTAAAGCGCATACCCAAGGCATATTCATTCTGCGAGGTGAATCCATTCGCTTGCGATGCCAGGTAAGTGCCGTCAGTATTCAGGCGATCGAGAGCTAAGTAAAGTTCAGTCCGTTTATCAAAGTGATAAAAAGCCGAACCATACCAAGTCTTGCGCTTACCAGTCGCTGTTTTAGTCGCATTCGCTGTATTTGCATACGCATTCAGGACGTAACCACTGCCATTGACCGCGGCGTGATCAGCATTCATTGTCTGCCAGCCGAGCTCATAATCGAACTTGCCTGCTGGAGTGAACTTAGCCGACAACGTGTATGCCTTATCGCTGCGGTTACCGATTGCAACTGGTTGATCTGCTTTATAGCTGATGTAGCCTGCATTAACGCGTACCAGGCCAAATGTATAGTTACCACCAATAGAATAAGAAGAGTGAGTGTAGCCATTAACATTTGCTGAGTTATAGAAGCTGGAGATATTGGCATTGCCGCCGTTATATGCCAAACCCAAAGATTTAGTCGATCCGGCACTAAAATCACCAGGGACGCCACCGACTTGATAACCGACACCTGCGACGATATTGCCAAACTCTTTTTTCCAGACTATCCCTTTGTCGTAACGAGTTCCTGTTGCGCTACCAGAATAAAAAATAAGCTGTTTGAAATTATTATTATTACTGTAGCCGCCTTCGTCGAGCGTCACATTGGCTGTACCGTAAGGATCGCCATAAATTTTAGAGAATTCACGCGCCAGAGTATTTTGACGACCCAATGTCAGCTTACCGAGAGTGTCGCTTTGCATACCCAGCCATGCGTCACGGTTGAATAACACGCCGGGTGTATCCATGTTGCCGGTAGGGAGTTCATACTCGCTCTCTAATTTGAAGATTGCTTTCAGACCATCGGTATCCTTCAACGCATGCTCACCTTCAATACCCCAGCGGTTGCCACTAAACCAGGCGACTGACATATCGTTTAAGGTATTACCTGTTTTATCGGCATTCGTTTTATTGCTTACGCTAAGGTCGATCAAACCGTACAGTCGAACTGAATCACCACTGTTTTTATAGACTAAACCTTCACCCGGTGGCTGAGTTAAGTTGCCAGAACCCGAGGATGTTTGTGGTGTTGCTTTAGATTCTTTTGCCGCTGCCATTGCTTGCTGGATTTGCGCTAAGGCGTCTTGTGCTTGCTGTGCAGATTTTTGTGCATCAGCTGCTGCTTTTTGGGCTTGGAGTAATGCTTGCTGAAGTTCGGGAACTGTTTGCGCTTGGGCTTGAGTCTGAAGAGCGCCCGCAACTACACCACAAATGGCGAGCGCCATAAGTTTCTTTTTCATTCTTGTCTCCTGGTTATTTTTAAGTTGTATGCCACTGCTACTTATTTTTTAGCTGAGTGAGCCTACGTCGGCAAATGTAATTGCCCAATGCCTTCTACTTACCTTCAATGAAAGCTTTGTGGAGAAAATGACACGCGATATAAGCGACTAGAGCGAAGGAGCACAATCCTTAAGGAAAATGATTTAGCCTTAAGGCTATGAAATTACTTTTAGTAGAAGACAATCGTGAGCTATCTTCCTGGTTATCACGACTATTAGCACAATCTGGTTATGCGGTGGAACAAGCGTTCACTGGTGAAGAAGCAGCACATCTATTGATAACGCAAAACTACGATGCGATCCTGCTTGATCTGACATTGCCGGGTATCAAAGGACAAACCGTCTTAAAACAACTACGGTATAAAAATAATCAAGTTCCTGTTCTCATCATCAGTGCGCTCGACACCTTAAGCGACATCATTGAGAATTTAAATTTAGGGGCAGATGACTATCTCGCCAAACCATTTGATATCCTGGAGTTAGAGGCACGACTACGTTCTTTGCTACGTCGTGCTAGTGGCAAAACGAATCCTATCGTGGCATGTGGCGAACTCAGCTATGACAGTAATTCAAAAAAATTTAGCAGCCATGGGGACGATATTAATTTAACCCCCAGAGAGCATGCCGTACTAGAAGCTTTAATACGACAAACTGGAAAAACCGTTTCTAAGAAAGAGTTGGCAGATGGACTTTTCACACTAGAGGATGCGGTATCACCAAAAGCTTTAGAAATTTATATTGTTCGCTTACGTAAAAAAATTGAAGGCTCCGGCGCACAAATTATTACCTTGCGCGGTCTTGGATATATGTTGACCTATGTTGCCACCACTTAAAAGTTTAAAAAGCCGCTTAGTTTTATGGGTATTTTTACCCACGGTGTTAATTTCTACTATCGACTTATTTGTGACGTATACCAATACCGATACGATTGCGACACTGGTGCAAGAACAATTACTCAAAGGTGGCGCTAAAATTATTTCAGAACAGCTAGCTAAAATCGACGGAAGTTATGAAATTAGCGTGCCGCCAGCCGCCTTTGAACTGTTTGCCAGCAAGTATAGAGATCGCGTGTTTTACTCAGTGCGCAGCAAAAAAGGGCTACTGATTGCAGGTGATGAGGAGCTGTCGACTTACACCGCACCACTACAATTAGAACAAGAAAAATATTTTCTCTCAACCATACGCGGCGAACCTGTACGCGTCATCGTCTATGCACATGCCTTACCTAGTACTGCATCAGGCGACTATGCCATTACCCAGGTTGCACAAACGCTACATGGCCATGCTGCGTTTAAAAAAGACTTATTTTTATTGACGATCAGAGAACATTTACTGCTTTTGTCCATCGTGATCATCGGATTATTTATTGCCTTTCGTTGGACACTGAGTCCCCTCATCCAGTTCGGTGAAAAACTTTTATTACGACAACCAGGCTCACTCGAAAAACTGGATGAAAAAAGTGCTCCGATAGAAATCCGGCCTGTAATTTTTGCGATGAACGACTATGTCGCACGATTAGATAAAACGCTAACCTCCTATGAACAGTTCGTTGCCAATACTGCCCATCAGTTGCGAACATCGTTTGCGATTATTACCTCTCAAATTAATTTTGGACATCGCAATAGTCAGCTTGATCAGACACAAAAAGAAGTACTGAATGCAATTCAAAAAACGATATTACAAGGTACTAAAGTGATCAACCAACTTCTGGTCTTGGCCGCGGTTGAACAAAATCGACATACATTAAGTACAAACAATTGTGTTTACATGGCGGACATCATCAAAAGCGTGATGGAGGAATTGGCACCGTTAGCACAGCAAAAAAATATTGAGCTGGGAATCGATATCTTGGACGATACGGCCAGCCTTGCTGCTCCCCAGAATTTATTGCGTGAGCTGGTGTCCAATCTGATTGATAACGCGATACAGCATATGACAACAGAGGGCAACATCACTGTCTCGTTACGGCAAGAAAAATCGTCAATTCTTATGAGCATCGTCGATAACGGTGTCGGTATCCCGGTGGTAGAGCAGCAAAAAGTCTTTGACCGCTTTTACCGTCTGGATGACAGTAAACCCAATAGCTCTGGTCTAGGGCTGGCGATTGTGAAAGAGATTGGTGATTCTTTAAACGCGACTATTGATTTAAAGACGCCGGACAATGGAATTGGTTTGCAAGTGGATGTGCGGTTTCCTAAAACCATGTCTTCAGTTTAATGCTGTTGGAACAAAGCGAGGTTACACCAATCCATCGTCAATCCGCTTAGCTAAGTTAATTTAAATACTCTCTCCCTGTATATATTAAGTGTCCATATAATCATTGGACGAAACAGCATATTTTGTAAATTAACTGGGGAGTATATGTATATTCATACTTGGGGAGCTTACTGAAAATTGTTCTGGCAAGACGTAACGACGAAGGCAACACAGCTAGGACGGTTTGCATCAGTCCCAAATTATCATTTGATGATTACGATTGCCATCTGTGACGATCTCCACTAAGTCCACGCGTACTTGCGCTTAGTCGCACGTGACAAGTCCGCGATCAACATCTTTAACGCAAAACTTATCTTGGTCGCAAAATAAGGCTAAAATTAATTCATCAGGACTTACGCAATATTTTGATTGTTTTCCCTACATTGACTTCTAAGATAATGATGATCACCTCCACACCGACTCTGTTAGTAACACCCTCTGATCACCCTTTGAGCGATGCACAACGTGCCGAACGCATGACGAACCCGAGTTTTGGCCGGATTTTTACGGATCATATGGTGGTCATTCCTTATCGTAACGGCGCTTGGCAACAAGGCGAATTAAAAGCCTACGGCCCTTTAAGCCTGGACCCTGCGGCATCTGCACTACATTACGGCCAGGCGATTTTTGAAGGCTTTAAAGCCTTTAGCCAGCCGGATGGCAGTGTCAAAACCTTCCGACCGGATGCCAACAGCGCACGCTTCAACCGCAGCGCACAGCGCCTGGCAATGCCGGATTTGCCTGGAGATATATTCATGCAAGCAGCAGATGCTTTAATCACCATGGATAAAGCCTGGGTACCCAAGAATGTGGGAGAAAGTCTGTACCTGCGGCCACTGATGTTTGCCACTGATCCGTTTTTGGGCGTGCGCCCTGCCAGCGAATATCTGTTCGTCTTATTTGCCTCCCCCGCCGGCGCCTACTTCCCGCAAGGCGTTAAACCGGTGACGGTGTGGATCAGCGAAGATTTTGTCCGTGCAGCACCTGGCGGCACTGGCGAGGCGAAATGCGCAGGCAACTATGCCGCCAGCTTGGTAGCGCAAGCGCAAGCGCTGGAAAAAGGCTGCGACCAAGTGGTATGGCTGGATGCAGTAAAGCGCGAATACATAGAAGAAATGGGTGGGATGAACCTGTTCTTTGTCTACGAAGAAGCAGGAAAAACTCGCATCATTACGCCAGAACTCACAGGTACCTTGCTATCCGGCATTACACGTCGTAGCTTGCTGGAAATGGCCAAAGACTTGGGTTACGAAACAGAAGAACGCAAGCTCACGGTACAGCAATGGCGCGACGACATCGCATCAGGGCGGATGACAGAAGTATTCGCCTGCGGTACCGCAGCCGTTATCACACCAGTCGGCCATGTCAAAGCAAAGAATTTTGAGATGCAAATCAACCAAGGTGAAAACGGCAAAGTCACTATGGCACTGCGTGAAGCTCTGCTGGCGCTACAGCACGGCACTGCGGAAGATACGCATGGCTGGATGCATAGCGTTTGCTAATCTTTGTTAGTGTGTGCGAAGGCTTGTTACTGTGATGGCTATGAGAGGCTGATTTTTATGAGCTTCTCAACGCCTACTAATTTAAGTCAATTCTAAGTAGTCTTTTGCGCGAGTGTACACATTGCGCTTACAAAGAATGATGTTTCAAAAGACTTCATTCTTATTCGATACTCAGTCTCAAGTCATACGCTTTGTATAGCGCTCAATGACAACATTGTCATAGTTTGATGTAAGCCAAGTTGTAATATGTATTTTCCAAATACCTGTACAACAACCGCGGAAAGCCCATCATGCCATTACGAATCGTCGTCATTTTTATCCTTTGCATTTCTATCATCCAAGCTGCACAAAGTCAGAATACACAGCCTGCTAAGGCTGGTGCAAATATGCCACCAGCTCAAACACAAGGGGCATTAACTCCGGCACAGCTAGCAAAGATGAAGGAGATACTGTCAGCCTACAAACCAAATAGTCTCAGCGTTGACGACGCAAAAGCGATCAAACGCAACTTGCGCGAAGCAGGTATCCAACCGGGCCCTGCAAGAGGAGACGCACTGCGTGCTGCCGGATTTGACCCCAAAAAACTGGAAGCACTAGACCCGCGTCCAGCTGGCGCAGCGCCAGGTGGAGAGCGCGCGAACTCGCCGCCTAATGCGCCAAAACCAGGCTCACCGACCGCTAAGTAAATAGTCTGGAAAACCGTTTGTGATGTTTTTGATGTTTGTGATATTTGTGACTACTGCTGTACGAAAGCTCGCATGAAAGTCTTGCTCATAGAGGATGAACAAAAAATAGCCGACTTTGTATCCATCGGTCTAAAAGAACGCGACTTCAATGTTGAGCACTGCAACAACGGCAATGTAGGTTTTGAACTAGCTAGCAAAGGTCAATATGCCGTCATCATCCTCGATATCATGCTACCAGGCCGAGACGGTCTCTCTATTTTGAAGGAATTACGTAGCTCGGACGTGGCAACGCCTATCATTTTACTGACGGCGCGCAATGAATTGGGGGATCGCATAACGGGGCTCAACCTTGGTGCAGATGATTATCTTGCCAAGCCATTTTTTGTCGAGGAATTAGTCGCTCGCATACATGTTCTGCAACGACGGCTTGCCGGAGATAGACAAAACCTGCTACAAGTGGGCAAACTAAAGCTTGACCGCATCACACGGCAAGCTAGCTCTAGCGGACACACGATAGAACTCACCACGCGAGAATTTAGTCTGCTTGAATACCTGATGCGCTCGGCTGGACAGGTATTTACTCGTGGTCAAATTCTTGAGCATGTATGGGGCTATGATTTTGATCCTAGCACTAACGTGGTGGATGTCTGCATCAAACGTATAAGAAGCAAAATCGGATCAATCGAAGTTAGTACCGATACCCCGTCCCCTATAGAGTCAGTGCGAGGCACTGGTTATCGTTTCAGACTCGAGCCTTAAGAAGTTGCTCATGATTTCCTTCAGAACCCGATTATTTATCATTGCCGTGAGCATTGTCTCGACCGCGCTAACCGTCGTGCTGGCGTTAGCCTGGTCTAGTCTGATGAAAAATGAAGTAGATCGATTAGACGAGCGGCTTTGCCTGGAGACACAACGCTTCACCACACAACCGTTTATTCGAATCGATGCGGCTAGTCTTGAGTCAGATATCGTCACTAAATTGCGTCTTGACTCCAATAAGCAACTACTCTTTCGCTACACCTCAGAAGTGGGTATGCTAGAGGTCAAATCTACTTACTGGCAAGACGATATCAATATCGATCAATTGAACTGGAAGTCGGTACCATTTCGCGCCTTGCCCGATCCAAACAGACAGTTGCGAGATGAACATAGGCCTGAAGCGCATCTGGACAATCGCACCGAAGCTTCCCCAGCAGAACGGGCGCCGCGTGGCAAATGCGCTGTCAGCACGCTCACTGTCCAGGACAAGCAATGGCGTGCCACGACATTCACGACCCCACGCGGCAGAGGCTTTCTTGGTGTCGATTTAGCCGCTACAACATCGGAGCTGCAAGCGGGACTCAAGCGTGCATTATGGCTAGTGGTACCGCTGGCACTTATCTTGACTGCACTTGGCGCTTGGTTACTTGCCAGCCTGACTATGCGACCGGTCAACCGTTTACGCAATGCGATGAAAACCCTGACGCAAAAGGACCTTCACCAACGATTACCCAATGAGGGCGAGGATAAAGAATTTAGAGAATTGATTGATACCTACAACACCATGCTCCAGCGCCTGGATGTGAGTTTCCATCAGGCCTCACGTTTCTCCGGTGATGCTGCTCACGAGCTCCGGACACCACTCACTATTTTGCAAGGCAAGATAGAACAAGTGCTCAACAAATCAGACAATCAAGTTATCCAAACCGACTTAACTGAGATGTTGGACGAAGTCAGCAGACTCACTGCGATCACCCGAAAGCTATTGTTATTGTCGCATGCGGATGCAGGTAAACTCGCTCTACACACAACGCGTATTGACCTCAGCGAACTACTCAATGAATTGGTCGTCGATGCACAGATGCTCATTAATAATCAGACTCTAAGGAGCAACATCGCCAAACATCAAGTGATCTATGGCGACATCTTGTTGCTGCAACAGCTTTTAAATAATCTCATCAGCAACGCGGTACGTTATTGCCCTGCGAAAGGTAATATCACCATCCAAAGTATTAGCGAAAAAAAGGGCGTCACTATCCTCATCAGCAATACTAGCCACAACATCAATATGGACGACCGGGCACGTTTTTTTGACCGCTTTTATCGTGGCGATGCCGCACACAATCGCAAGATCGAGGGTAATGGTTTGGGCTTGAGTCTGGCGTTAGAGATTGCCAAAGCACACGGCGGTGATTTACGTCTGGCACAAAGTCCTCAAGATGTCGTTCAACTATATTTATGGCTCCCATTCAAGCAATAAAAATGGGAGCTTCCTGACACTCTTTAATCGAGATATAGCACTAACCATAAAGCATAACAACACATTGGTATTACGACGCTGAAAGGCTTGAGCTAATCACTACACGACAAGCTTGAGTATCCTTTTTAGAAGTTACTGAGCATCATCAACTACAGCAGAAATTACCTACACCGGTATCAAACGCCAGGCAATAAGTAGGACCCCTCCCCTCTCCCGATAACGTAACCGCCTGAATGACGAAGATGTCATTAATTTCGACTTTTCTTCTTCTACACTGTTTATAACCAAACTAAGCATTCACGGTAACTGTTTTAATTATTCTGGAGAGCCCTCATGAGTAACTTTATTCACTCTATATTCACACCCTTAATCGCCATCACACTCACCGCCTGTGGCGGCAGTGCCAGCACAACGCCTATACCGACCTCGGGCACGAACGCGGGCACATCTACAAGTGCTGGTACCGGAACTAGCGCCGTAACCGTACCAAGTGCCCCGACTGCTCTAATCAGCACTGCGGGTAACGCTAGTGTCAGTATCGCTTTTACCGTACCAGTGTCTAATGGTGGTGCCGCTATCACTTCCTATACAGCAGCATGCAGCACTCCCGGTATAACGATAAACGGTACAGCAACAGCAAGCCCTGTCAGCGTGTCGGGATTAAACAATGGCACTACTTATTCGTGCAGCGTTACTGCAAAAAATTCAGCTGGAAGCAGCACGCCTTCGGTGCCGGTGGCGGCAATCCCCATAGCACCCAGCAGCAATACCGGTTCGACTAATGGTGTGGCATGTGCACTGAGCTATAACGCATTCAATAGCAGCGCTAAAGTGATGGCGAATAGCATTTCTAACTGGAGTTGTACCAGCACTATCCGCACACTCACTGGTAACGGCATCCCTGACCATGCCGTCACATCGGGTAACTTTGCTACACCGATCTCTACGCAAAATATTGTAATCAATATGCCGGCAAAACCAGCTGTCACCTCTTCCGCTGGCGTCAATATGAGCAATATTGGCTATGTACTAAATAGCGTCAAGCTTGATCCAGGAACTGCAGGATCGTGCTCCTCCACAGCAACCTCCACCGCCAATGGCGGTGGCTGTGTGATGGTGAACGGTAAAGACCCTTGGGTACTAGAAGCGATTGGCGGTGCCTTTGTCTTTGGCACCGATGAGAGCAACGCCCATGTACAACCCAATGGCCAATATCACTATCATGGTGTGCCGGAGGCATACGTCACCAAGCTGAATAAGGGTAAAGCAATGACCCTGGTCGGATTTGCTATCGATGGCTTCCCCATTTATGCGCGTTACGGCTACTCCTCTGCAAACGATGCCAACTCCGCGATCAAATTGGTAACCTCAAGTTATCGCAAAGAAGCCACGCCAGATGCTGGCCGACCTTCGGTTGCCATCTTCCCTATGGGCACATTTACCTCAGATTATGAATATGTGCCGGGCTTAGGTGATCTGGATGAATGCAACGGCCGCACCGGCGTCACACCAGAGTTTCCCAACGGGATTTACCACTACTTCATAACGGATACTTTTCCATTCATCCAGCGCTGCATTAAGGGTTCTCAATAATGCCGCTTACATTGCAGATTATGCATAGCGACAGACGTGGTGATATGTTCAGTTATTTGTATAAGTCTGTACTTAGACTGCTGCTCACAACAGTCATGATTTTGGCGGGGCCAAATGCGCTGGCCCATCTGATGCCAGCGCAACAGGGTACGGTGAATATACTGGACGATGCTGCGTTCATCGTATTCTCCGTACCAGTATCTGCCTTGGTCAAGTCGGATAACAAGATTGATGACAATCACGATAAGCGCTTGTCCGAGGTAGAACTGCAATTGCATCGCGTAGCGATAGAGCAATTGATAAAACAAAGACTGCGCATGTTTGACGATAAGGATCAAGGGAGAGTAGATTTTATACAAATCAGTACAGAGCCCAGCGAATTCAGTCAGCATACCGATATCGACACAAGAGACGACACGATCGGTGCCACGCAGTTTTTGGTACTAATGAAGATACGTTTCAATGCGGCCCCAAAAACCCTGCGTATAGAGACTGATTTGTTTGGCACGCTAGAAAACGAACAACAGTTCGCCATTAAAGCGATACGTGGTCAAGAGACCGAGGCGATCATTCTCCGGGCGAACCATCCGCAACATCAGTTTTTTCGTGGACCTTGGCAGGTATTCACTGACTACATCGTCATCGGCTGCGAGCATATTTTGCTGGGCTTTGACCATTTACTGTTCCTGCTCACCATTATCGTGGCAACTGCTGGCTGGCGTTATTGGCTGGGGGTACTCACCAGTTTCACCATCGCCCACAGTGTGACGCTGACACTATCGCTGATGGGTTGGGTACACGCGCCAGCCAAAATCATAGAACCATTGATAGCAGCGAGTATCGTACTGATGGCAGTACTCAATTTGTGGCAACGCCATGCCGCAGTTTTACAGCGATTCAGCATTGTCTTTGCTTGTGGCTTACTCCACGGCCTGGGCTTTGCCTCATCGATCACCGACATGGGTTTGCACGGCTCGTACCGTTTAATGAGTCTGCTCGGATTTAACCTTGGTATAGAACTAGGTCAAGCGCTTTTTCTGTTGCTGCTACTCGCGCTTGGGACAGTATTGCATCAGCTAGCGCGCATGACGTTATTAAATCGTCTCAACTTAACCGAGTTGATTAAGCCGATGACTTCCATATCCGCTTTGATTATTGGTACCGCCTGGATATTTGAACGCCTGATTATTTATTAATCATCTTGAGTAAGATGTTGACTGAAATGGAAAATATCAACGCAAACATCGTTGTGCGAAAAGATATTAGTTATCGAGACTGATAAAAAATTTCACTTTTAGGTGTCCAATACTATTGCGGCTTCTGACATGTTTTCATGCCAGAAGCCGCAATAGTATTGGAGGTTCGTTTTTCAACGATTTATTTTTAACTACATAGCGCAATGATTACAGCTCTGGCTGTATCAAATGTCCCAGCTTGGTGACCTTAGTACTCAGATAGCGATCATTGTGGGGATTGCGTTTGATCACTAGAGGAATATGCTCTGTGACCGCGACGTTTAATCCTTCCATCGCGGCGATTTTGCGTGGATTATTCGTCATCAGTTTCAGCGAGCTAATGCCCAGATGCTTGAGCATAGGATCGCACAGGCTGTAGTTACGTAAATCTGCAGCAAACCCAAGTTGTTGATTGGCTTCTACCGTGTCGGCACCCAAGTCTTGCAAGTGATACGCACGTACTTTGTTTAGCAAGCCAATACCGCGTCCCTCTTGGCGCAGATACAGCAAAGCGCCGCGGCCTTCCTGGGCGATTTTTTGCAATGCCAGTTCCAGCTGCGGACCACAATCGCAGCGCTGGCTAAATAAGGCGTCGCCGGTCAGACATTCTGAGTGAATCCGGGCTAATACGGGGTCGCCGTTGGCGACATCACCCAAGGTCAGCGCAATATGTTCTTTGCCGGTGGCTGGCTCAAAAAAAGCATGCATCTGAAAAGTTGCCCACGTCGTTGGCAAAATGCAGGAGGTAACATAATCCAAATCCTGACCTGAGCTACTGCTCGGGTTGCTGGCATTGCTGTCGTTAGATTTTGGATTACCTGCGAGCGTACTTGCAGGCGATGGGTGGCTGGACATAAAGGTTCTCGCGATTGATTCTTTTTAGGAGTCTTGATGACTCGTTACTTCTTATCTGTAAAACATGTCTAAAACGGGTTTAAACAAATATAAACATGTATAAAGCTTATCTAGCTGTTATCACCACAACAACTTGCAGTGACAACGTGAAGAGCAGAGTATAAACGACGGTACCAATTTAGATGCGAACCAAGCATCTTGGCGGCATTTACAGGCTATTTCTGGCTTGGTTGTGCTTGGGTGTGTTTATTTAAATCGCAATTAATTTATATAAAAACAATAGTTCTTCGTAAAAAATTCTGCTTATCTTGCTTTGCGACTGCTTTGCTATAGATGATGCTATTGGTGATACTTTTGATGACGACTTATACCGATATAAGGCCAAAAAGTGTAATTCCAAGTCACAGCGCCGGATTCGGCGATAAAAGCAAAAAGCCCACAACGAAGTGGGCTTTTTCTATCAACAGGTCAGCTACGTTCTCAGCAGCGTTGGCTCGCAGTGACTACCTGTTATCAAACTATTCCTGATGATAACGAGTCACTAACTCAACTTCGTTTTTCGACCCCAGAAAAACGGGTACGCGTTGATGCAATTTCTCTGGCTGAATATCTAGCATACGCTGCTTGCCATCGGTGGATGCGCCACCCGCTTGTTCTACGATGAAGGACATAGGATTCGCTTCGTACATCAAACGTAGCTTGCCTGGCTTGTCCGGTTCACGCGCATCAGCCGGATACATGAAGACACCACCACGGTTAAGAATACGATGCACGTCAGCCACCATAGAAGCAATCCAGCGCATATTAAAATCTTTACCGCGTGGACCAGTGACGCCAGCCTGTAACTCATTAACATAGCGAGTCACTGGCGGCAACCAATGGCGCGCATTAGAGGCATTGATCGCATATTCTTTAGTATCGACGGGAATTTGCATATTTTGTTGAGTCAGTACCCAAGAACCCATTTCTCTATCCAAGGTAAAGCAATTCACACCATTGCCAGTGGTGAGCACCAGCACAGTTTGAGGACCATATACAGCATAGCCGGCTGCAACTTGCTTATTACCGGCCTGCATAAAATCTTGCTCAGTCGGCTCTGCCATGCCTTCTGGCGCCTTGAGCACAGAGAAAATCGTGCCGATGGAAACATTGACATCAATATTGCTGGAGCCGTCGAGCGGGTCGAACAGCAACATGTATTCGCCTTTAGGATACCGGTTGGGAATTGGGTGGATACTTTCCATTTCCTCGGACGCCATCGCTGCCAGATGGCCGCCCCATTCATTGGCTTCCAGCAGAATTTCATTAGACAAAATATCTAATTTCTTTTGTACTTCGCCCTGAATGTTTTCGCTGCCAGCAGTACCTAAGACTTCACCCAAGGCACCTTTGCCGACGGCATGACTAATGGTTTTACAGGCGCGTGCAACGACTTCGATCAACAAGCGCAATTCTGCTGGAATCGAATTATTCAGGCGTTGTTCTTCGACCAAATATTGGGTCAGACTGACACGTTTCATGAGCTTCCTTTTTATCCCCCGCGTTGTTTACTATTACGACGCACAGGCGATTCAACATAACAATTCAAATTAGATCGGCTAACTGTAACTCAGCTGCAACTGAACTAAAACTCAACTACAGCTCAACAGCAATTCAACAGAAACTTAAGAAGCAAGTGCTTTTGTCACCACTTCTAATACATCGCTAGATAATTTCTTAGTATCGGCAACACTTTGCAAAGCGGCCTTCATATGGACTTGCAAATTCTTGGGATATTTTTTCCAACGATCCATACTGCGCGCTAAACGTGCTGCAACTTGTGGGTTCATCTTATTTAAAGTGATGACTAATTCTGCCCATAAAGCATAACCACTGCCATCCGCCGCATGGAACCGGGACGGATTGGCATTGCAAAAACTAAACACCAGACTACGTGCACGATTTGGGTTACTCAGAGTGAAGGCTGGATGCTTCATTAACTCGCGCACTTTTGCCACATCCGTGGTGCGTGCTGTGCCTTGCAACATAAACCACTTGTCGATGACCAAAGCTTCTTTTTTGAAGTCTCTGAAGAACTTATTCAATGCCTGTGCAGCAGCTTTGGTATTTTTGGCAGAGCCAGAAAAATTCGTCAATGCAGTCAACGCTGCAATTCTATCTGTCATATTTTCGGCTTCATCAAACTGGGTTTTAGCCAGATCGAATGTGCTGTCATCCGCCCACTCCAGCAGGTAAGACAATGCCAGATTTTTTAGCGCCCGTTTAGCGGCAGAGACTGCATCTGGGCTATATTTTCCTGGCGTCAAATTCTCTTCATAGGTCGTCAATAAATCGGCTTTGAGATGTTGTGTCAAAGTGCTACGGACGAATTTTCTGGCGATATGGATCGCTTGCGGATCGACCACCTTAAACTCTTCTGCGATCATTGCCTCGGATGGCAAGGTCAATACCAGTTCACGGAAAGCCGGATCTAATGTTTTGTCATTTAAAGTGGACCGCAGCGCTTCGATAAACATGCTGTCCAGTTCTAAGACTTCCGCATTTTGTACTGCGTTTGTCAGCTTCACTAAGCGACGTATTGCCAGACGCTGACCGGCTTCCCAACGATTAAACGGATCACTGTCATGTGCCAGCAAATGACCGAGTTGCTCATCGGTGTAATCAATTTCTAACATGACCGGTGCAGAGAAATTACGCAAAATTGATGGCGTAGGTTCTTGCGCAATGCCAGTGAACTTAAAGCTCTGACTTGCTTGGGTCAGTTCCAGCACTAAAGTAGTTTTATCCGTAGCTGGCTGACCCTCTACATTTAATGGTAAATCCTTGCCAGCGGCATCCAGCAAACCGACTGCAACAGGAATATGGAATGGCTGTTTCTTTGGCTGACCTGGCGTCGCCGGGCAAGACTGGCTAAGCTTAATTTCATAAGTTTTTGCCTCTGCGTCAAAGCTCGTCACGACCTTTACGCGAGGCGTGCCAGACTGGCTATACCAGCGCTCAAATTGCTTCAGATTGCGACCGGAAGAATCCGCCATCGCCGCACGGAAATCATCACACTCGACTGCTTGTCCATCATGGCGCTGGAAGTATAAATCCATGCCCTTGCGGAATCCTTCATGGCCTAGCAGGGTGTAATACATGCGTACGACTTCCGACCCTTTTTCGTAAATCGTGACAGTATAAAAATTATTAATCTCAACAAAAGAATCTGGACGCACAGGATGCGCCATAGGACCTGCATCTTCGGAGAACTGGACTTGGCGTAACAAGCGCACATCTTCTATCCGTTTTACGGCGCGGCCAGTGGCAGTACCGACCAGATCAGCAGAGAATTCCTGATCACGGAATACTGTCAGGCCTTCTTTCAGCGACAACTGAAACCAGTCGCGGCAAGTAACGCGATTACCGGTCCAGTTATGAAAATATTCGTGTCCGACGACCGATTCAATACCGGCATAATCAACGTCCGTTGCTACACGTGGATTCGCCAGTACATACTTTGTATTGAAAATATTTAAGCCCTTGTTTTCCATCGCACCCATATTAAAGTCGCCAGTGGCAACGATCATAAAGCGATCCAAATCCAACTCCAGGCCGAAACGCTCCTCATCCCAACGGATACTGTTTTTCAGCGAATCCATAGCATGTTGGGTTTTGTCGAGATTGCCGTTTTCTACCCACACTTGCAACAAGACTTTACGGCCAGATTTAAGTTTGTATTTTTCTTCCTGACAAACTAATTTACCCGCAACCAATGCGAATAAATAAGAAGGTTTTTTGAACGGATCTTCCCACTTAGCGTAGTGACGGCCATCGCCCAGATCACCTTCTTCAATCAGATTGCCGTTAGACAGCAAGACCGGAATTTTCTTTTTGTCGGCACGTAGCATGACGGTGTATTTCGCCATCACATCAGGACGATCCGGGAACCAGGTAATTTTGCGGAAACCTTCTGCCTCGCATTGCGTGATGAAGTTTTGATTGGAGGTGTACAAGCCGGACAAGGAAGTATTTTTGACTGGCTTGATCAGCGTTTCAATTTCTAGCGTGACGTCATCTGGCGCATTGGCGATACGTAGTGTTTCGCCTTCGATTTTGTACGCCGACTTTTTGAGGTTGACGCCATTCATGCGCAGTTGCAGCAATTTGAGTGACTCACCAAACAGCACGATATCTTTTTCGCTGCTATCGTGATTACGTCGCATCACCATTCTGGTGGCAACATGGGTAGCGTCAGGGTCAAGATCGAAACCCATTTCGACCGTATCTACCCAATACCCCGGGGCGATGTAATCTTTGCGATAAATCGTCACTGGGGTAACTGCGGTATCGTTGTTGTCTGTGCGCATGTGATGGTGAGCCTTCTAAAAAGAATAGGTGCTGTGTCTTTAATCTATTTTGCAACTAGTTTAAAGACACAGCAAAGGCTACCATTTTACCAAGCTGCGCCGGAAGGCATGCAAGCTTTGATGATTACCGCAGAAAATTTGGGTAAGTGTGTGGATTTTTAAGGATATGGTTAAGCGAATCGCCGTTTAAGACGAGTAAATCATCGTTCAGAAGTAAAGCCGTTACAAAGAGAAACAGATAATAGATCGTAGACAGAACCAACTTAAAATTCTATCGTCTAAGATAGAGAGTACCAATAGGGACAACAATCGAAGCAACATAGCAACAATGTAGAAGCAAAACAGGAGCACGATCATGAAAACAGAAAGAACCTCCCTCATCAGAAAATCTCTTTTGTTATTACTGGCGACAACGAGCTTGTTGTTAGCAGGCTGCGCCACCAGCGTAACGAGCAGAGTCAGCGTTTTTCAGGAATGGCCAGCCGATATTAAAGATAAAAGCTATGTCATCGAGCGCACAGAGCCGCAACAAAATAGTCCCGAGCACAACAGCTATGAACAGTTATTGCGTAACAAATTACAGACGTTAGGCTTTGCAGAAGCTGGCAGCGAGGCGAATGCGGCGCTTAAAATCAGCATGCAATATGGCACTGGCTTGAGTGAAATCCAATTCTCCGCACCTTGGGATTTAGCTTTATATGATCCGTTCTGGGGTAGCCATTTCAGAAGAGGCCTGATCCCGAGAGCCTATTACTATCGTTATCCTTATTCCCCGTACTATTTTGGGCGCACCGACACCATGCTGATGTCAGATCTGAGCGTGCGACGTTATTATTTACATCAATTAGAAATTGGCATTGCCGACAAAGTCAGCGGCAAAAAGCTATATGAAATCAAAGCCAGTACCGAGCAATTGAGCCCAGAAATTAATCTGCAAATGCCGTATTTGATTGACAGCGCTTTTATTGATTTCCCCGCTAAAACTGGCAGTACGATGGAGATAGAACTACCGATTATGAAGTAAATCAGAAAATATACTCCCCTCCCGTATTTTTAGATTGTCCAAGTATTTACTGGACAATAAGGCATTTTTCATAAAAATAATGGAGAGTATATTATTAGTGACGAGCAGAATTGCAATCCTGTTGGCACCAACTAAACAGCTCAAGCTTAATTTGGAGGATCGCGCAAAGCTTCGACCAGCGCTCTGTCAACTACAGAATCTGCTGAAATTAACAGCGCTTCTCCATTGCGGAATTTATTTGCCAGCTCTTCACTAGCAATAGAAAAAGCGTCATGCCCTTGACGATTAGTAAAAATATAGCGGGTACGTTTTGGGCTAACCCACGCTAGTTTGAATCTCGCAATAGATCCATTGCTGCGGGTAAAGTCTATCCAGATGCCTCTTTCCAAACTCTCCAGCAACAATACCCATTCATCATCAGTTTGATCAATCTGGTCTTGCACATGACGATTGAGACGACGCTCACTCGCACGCTGAGCGATGTTCACCGCGATTTCTAATTGACGACGCGGTGAAAACTCCAGCGGGGCGCGGGCAATGGCAGCGTGCCGCTCGGCCAGTTTAGAAAAGAAGATCACCCGGTCAGGCTCATCCCATTTAATCGCATTTAACCAGGCATTGAGCAAGGTCAGCATCGATGGTAATTTACTGACCAGGCTCTTACGTTCTTCGGCGCTGTTCTTGGGCTTTAAGCTCCAGATCAGGTCGTCCATCGTTTTTAAGGCGTTTTCCAGAGCGTGCGGCTTTTGCTCTTTTACACTGTGTGCAATGGTCAGAATACGTATCCATTGCTCTAGTAAAAAGGTTTCTAAGAAGCCAGCAACTTCACCTGTCTCTACCCGCAAAGACACGTCATGCTCTGCAAATTCGCGCGCCAGGCGCATTTTTTCTTGCTTGAGCGCGTTGGCAACGGGCTGGACAATTGCCTCTTCAGTTTTTTGCTCTTCATCTTTGAGGAAAGTTTCTAAGTCAGAAACCACGTCAGAAAACAAATCAATTTGCTGATCAAACTCTTGCTGAACACGCTCGACGATACCTTCTATCATTTGGTACAAAGGATCGTCATTATTACTCTCTGTACTCAATGAGATACTGGACTTAGCTAAGGTATCAATCAAAACCCGAGCCGGATGAGATTCTTTAAAAAAGAAATCCTTGTCCATCAAGGCGACCTTAAGCGTCGGTATTTGCAACTGCCCTATCAATCCTTTGATATCTTCAGGAATACTCGGATCATTGAAGACAAAGTCAAAAATACGCGCTAACAGCTCAATGGTATTTTGATCGATATGGGTCAGGTTGCTATCCGCCGTTGCTTGCTGCGACAATTGACGTAGCGGCGATGCGTCTCGGTTACCTGTAGCGGGCGCTGGATTATTATTTCTTTGTATGCTGGTCAGATAGTCAAAAAACTGGCGGTCTATGGTTACCGTATCTGCTTGATTAAGATTGGCAGTGGTATGCGTCTGTTTGCCAGTCCACTCAAGAGAATGCTCTTTCCCAGACTGCCCGGATTGCGCCGATGTTCCTCCGATATTGCTCTGACTAGGCTGCCCAGAAAAAATATTTCTGAGCTTATTGTGCAAGTACGGGTCGCGGTCAGCGATATCGTCTGACCGGCTAAATTCGTTTTTTCGCTGATTTTTTTTAAACGAATCACTGATATTCGGCAAAATACCGCGCGCGACTAAGGCCTCGTTTACTTCTTGCAATATAGGACCCAGTTGTATGAAGAGGTTAGGCTGTAATAGCCGCAATACCAGGTGATGCGATTCCGGCGTGGTATCAAACTCCATCCATGCCTGATAAACCGCACGCACAAAAAGCTCTGGTCGAAAGGGATTCTGCGAGACGCTGATGGGAGTGCGCCTCAGCACATGCCCGATACGAATATTCAGTGCCACCAATTGTTCAGCATTACTGACTTCCAACGCCTGGCACAAATTACGGATCAGAACCTTACTTTCCATCTCCTCAAACGTGACTAGCGAGAAGTCTTGTTTTTCGTCTTCTTTTTTAGGTTTTTTACGAGTGTTAACGGTACTGACTTCTTTGGCGAGAGCGGCATTGATATGCCCACCGACCAGACGATAAAAGTTGGTGCTATTTCTTTTTAACAGTTGATAGGCGTTAAAGCTACTAGCCGCCTCTTCGGGTCTAACTGTCTGATCAGAAATTTTAAATAAAGCTTCAGTCAGCCTCGCGCAAAACGCCTCTAGTTGCGAAGAAACACGCGTAGTCGCAACCGGTACCAGGCTTTGTAAAATTAAAAGCCGGCTGGAGCTAGAAAATTCGCTCTTTTTTGTGGTACTGCCAAGTCCAAGTGGGATAGTGTCCATTGTTTATTTAATTTATTTTATGAATCCACCATCAATTACGCTTAAGCACGCATCAGCTACATTAATCACATTAGCTAAATCAGCCGACTCAATTAATCATTGCATAGCATACCTCCGACCATCGGAGACCTTAAGAGTAATAAGCTTCTGTTGCAAAGGTAATAAAGATAATTAAGGCAACAGCCAGAAACAGGACAATTAATAAACGTCCAAACTTTGGTACGCCGTCTACATTATTTGAGGCGGCTTGCTCTTTTTGCTCTGGCTTGCTCATATTTATTTAGTCTTAATTTTGTCTTAATTAGGACTTACGCAAAAAGCGTAATTTTGTAATAAAACGGGTTTATGCAAGACGCATAGTAATACTCGGATTTTTAAGTTGCTGTCGTAAGAATTC
>NZ_JBEONQ010000020.1:0-93802 GCF_040544445.1 Undibacterium sp. GrIS 1.8
TGTCACATGTGCCGCTTCAAACAAGAAAACCAATCGCAACAGTGGCCACACCCATGCTCGACTTTACTGGTTTGGGTATTTTGCAAGAAGCTCAAATGAAAGCAAAATCGCTTTTTGGGAGGTGCCAGACATTTCGCCAGCATCGCCCAAACGTGCTTAGTCGTACAGAAGTGGTTTGATCGTAGCACTATTTTTTATCAGCATATTACGCTTAATGAATATACTCCCCACTATTTTTTTAAAATATCGGTTGTAAACCATTAAATGTATGGACAACTTAAATATACTTATATCCAGTATATAAATTAATTGTAATGCCAGTGCGAGTAATCGTTTTCGTCCTAAGCCATATTAGACATTTGTTTAAAATAAGTACGAAAACGAACAGTAGCCGCAGTTCAAGCATCGTAAAATATCAAATTGCTTCATCCCAACGATCAATCAGATAAGGCTCGCCCATGATTGCACTACGCAAATCCGTTCAATGTGTTTCCCCTGCAGGATTACATCGCATGTCCTATAAACAATGGGGCGATCCTCTCAATCCCCGCGTGCTGGTTTGTGTGCATGGCCTCAGCCGGGTAGCGGACGATTTCGATGCCTTGGCGGAAGTGATGTCGGATACTTATCGCGTCGTTTGCCCTGACGTTGTCGGGCGGGGTCAGTCGGATTGGTTGCGCAACCCCCAGTTTTATCAAGTGCCTCAATATGTCAGCGATATGGTGACCCTGGTTGCAAGGTTGGATGTTGAAACGGTAGATTGGTTTGGCACCTCGATGGGGGGATTGATTGGCATGGGTTTAGCAGCCATGCCGGAGAGTCCTATCAGAAAACTGATCTTGAACGACGTTGGTCCAGTACTCAATCCCGCGGCACTGGTGCGCATTGGAGACTACATAGGCCAGGATGTACGTTTCAATACTTTTGAGGAAGCTGCCGCTTACATTAAGCAGGTTTCCATTTCCTTCGGCCCGCATAGCGATGCGCAATGGCATAAGCTGGCGACTGATGTCTTGAAGCAAAATCAAGACGGTCAATGGATACGTCATTATGATTTGGGTTTGGCAGCGCCAATTAAAGCCACGACACCGGAAATCGCTTTGGCAGGGCAGGGCATGTTGTGGGCGGCCTATGATGCGATAAAGTGCCAGACCTTGGTCGTCAGAGGTTCTGAGTCAGATTTGCTCAGCGAGCAGACCGCACAAGAAATGACACAGCGTGGCCCGCGTGCCGCCGTGGTAGAAATCCCGGGCGTTGGTCATGCTCCTACATTTGTGCAGCCGGAACAAATCGCGATTGCCAGAGCGTTTTTTCTGGCATAAAACTATGCCTCATCGGACAGTCATAGAGGTTTCTATAATGAGTGATCAATCAGCAGGATTGCAATGAGCTTACAACGTTTTCATGTCGGGCAACGCTTGTCCGAAACTGCTATTTTTAATAAAACGATTTATTTAGCCGGTCAGATTCCCGAAGATACCAGCCAAGATATTATCGGCCAAACTACGGAAGTATTGGGGCATGTTGACCGCCTGCTAGCGGAGGCCGGAAGCGACAAATCGCACATTCTGATGTGTCAGATTTTTTTATCCGATATTACTCAAATTAGCGGCATGAATCAGGCATGGGACGCATGGGTTGCTGAGGGTAATGCACCGCCAAGGGCGACTGTACAAGCCGCGTTGGCAAATCCGGATTGGTTGATTGAAGTAGTCGTTACTGCGGCACAAAAATAAGTAAAAACAAATAGACATTATGGTATCGACATCAGCATTAGCAGCGCCGTCAGAATCTCAATTGCAGTCGCAATTGTTAGAAGGATTGTCGGAGAGCGAATCTGCCCGCGTCATGGCAGCACTTGAATTCGTCACTCCTTTATACGTAAATCGTAATGTGGTCACAGGTCAAAATGCGCTGCAATTTGTGCAGGGCGTCGTTTCTACATTGGTGATGTTGCGTACCGATGTGGATACCCGGATTGCTGGTTTATTGTTTGAATTGCCGGAACTAAGTCCCGCTGCCGCCGCACAAATTGAAACTCGGTTTGGTAAAGAAATTGGCGATCTGGTCTCTGGTATTCGCCGTCTGATGCGCCTGCGCGAGGCGGCCTTGACCCAACATGATGTTGGTCGCGGCAAGGACTCCGCAGAAAAAACCGCGACCCAAATGGAAACCTTGCGCAAGATGGTGCTAGCGATGGCAACCGATATGCGTGTAGTCCTTGTTCGCTTGGCGTCGCGCGTGACGACCTTGCGTTATTTCGCTGATTGTAAACGTGACGATGCCGTATCACAGCAATACGCTAGCGAGACCATGGATTTGTATGCGCCGCTGGCAAACCGGCTGGGTGTCTGGCAATTGAAATGGGAGTTAGAAGATTTATCCTTCCGTTTTATGGAGCCTGCGCAATACAAACGTATCGCCAAAATGCTGGAAGAAAAAAGGCTGGAGCGCGAGAGTTTTGTGGTCTCTGCGATTAGTCGTCTGAATGCAGAATTAAAAGCAGCTGACATCAAAGCAGAGGTCTCTGGACGACCTAAACACATCTACAGTATTTTTAAAAAGATGAAGGGCAAGGACGTCAATTTTGATGAGCTATACGACGTGCGTGCTTTCCGTGTGGTGGTTGATGATGTTAAAGATTGCTACACCGTTTTGGGCTTGGTCCATAACGCGTGGACTCCGCTGCCTAATGAGTTTGACGATTATATTTCTCGCCCAAAACAAAATGGCTATCAATCATTGCATACCGTCGTGGTGGTGGAAGATGGCCGTCCGCTGGAAGTGCAAATACGCACCCGCGCCATGCATCAGTTTGCTGAGTATGGCGTAGCAGCGCACTGGCGCTATAAAGAATCTGGTGGGTCCAATTTTTCTGCACAAGAATACGATGAAAAAATTGCTTGGCTCAGACAACTATTAGCATGGAAATCCGAGGTCGCCGATGTGGTGGTTGGTCAGGAAGAATTACAGCGTGAATGGGTAGAAAAAATCAAAGCAGCGACGCTGGATGATCGTATTTATGTCCTGACGCCGCAAGCGCGTGTGATTGAATTGCCGAGTGGCTCTACCCCGGTCGATTTTGCTTACCATTTGCATACCGATGTCGGACATCGTTGTCGTGGTGCGCGCGTCGATAACGTCATGGTGCCACTAAATACGCCGCTAAAAAATGGTCAGACGGTAGAGATCATTACGCTCAAAGTAGGCTCGTCCCAGACCGGACCGTCGCGCGATTGGCTCAACATAGAATATTCAGCGAGCACCCGTACCCGCAGCAAAATTCGCGCTTGGTTTAATGTGATTGATCAGCAAGAAACGCTTTCGAATGGTCGATCGCTTGTTGAAAAAACCTTGCAGCGCGAAGGTAAAACCGCCGTCAATCTGGATGAATTGGCGCGCAAGCTGGGGTTTGCCAATGTAGAAGAATTATTTTTGTCGGTCGGTAAAGATGAGTTCAGTCTGCGCCAGATAGAAAATAGTTTGCGCGAAACCGTCGAGGTCGTCGACCCGGACGAAATTGATATTACCAATAAAAGCCGCGCGTCCAGCGTGACCCAAGGTGCTAAGTCCGGCGTACTGGTTGTCGGTACCGAAGGTCTGATGACGCAGCTAGCACGCTGTTGTAAACCTGCGCCACCAGATGGCATTATTGGTTTCGTCACACGTGGCAAAGGGGTTTCTATTCACCGTCTTAACTGCAAAAATTTTGCGGAAATGCGGACTAAAGCGCCTGAACGTGTATTGCAAACCACCTGGGGCGAGCACGGTAAAGAAACGGTTTATCCGGTTGATATTTTTGTGCTGGCACAAGACAGACAAGGATTGTTACGCGATATCTCAGAAGTATTCTCCCGAGAAAAAATCAATGTGATCGGTGTCAACACACAAAGCGCGAAGTCGCAGGCGCGGATGTCGTTTACTGCAGAAATCACCGGCACAGCGCAACTGCAAAAAGCCTTGATGGTGATACGGGAAGTGAGCGGAGTATTAGAGGTACGAAGGAATTAAACTAGAACGTCCAATGAAAGTGCGGCTCCTGGCATGATTTCGTGCCAGGAGCCGCACTTTTATTGGACGTCTTGTTTTAGAAGCTCTGTTTTATAAGCTCCCTTTTTGCTATTACTTTTATTTTATAACCAAGTCCGGCGACATAATCGCTTTCAGATAGGTTTGCAAATCGTCGTCGCCTTCCTCTTTGTTTCTCTGCTTTTGGCTAATCCACCAGACATTACCTTTGCGCACTGCGCACTCTTGTTGCATTGGTGCGATCAGACGTGCAGCGACTTGCCCCAGGGTTGGCTGGTGTCCAATGATCAGCACAGGTTCGCGGCTATTCGGCCAGTTGGCCGCTTGTAGCAAGGCGTCTGCATCTGCATCTGGGCCTATCTCATGCAGCACTTTAAACTTGCGGTCGAGTGCTGCCATGGTCTCTCTGGTTCTTACCGTTGGGCTAACCAGGATGCGACAGGTCTCAGGTAAATTACTATCTAGCCAATAGGCCATTTTATTAGCTTGTTTAATGCCTTTGCCTGTGAGCTTACGAAAGCTGTCGGGCATCTCTGGCGTTGCTATTTCTGCTTCTGCATGGCGCCACAAGATCAAGTCCATTTTATTCGCCCTCTGTTTCAGACAAAGAGCCTAGGCGTTGCATCAGGCTCTGTTGTGCGCAGATAGCGGCCTGTTTTGTGCGGGCTTTTTTGCGGTGGTATTCGCCCTCACTATCCAGCGTCCAGGCATTGACGTTATCTTTTAAATAGGGGTCAAGGCCTTCTGTGATCACCCGTTTTTTCAGGGATTTATCCAAAATCGGGAAGGCCACTTCAATCCGGCGGAATAAATTACGACTCATCCAATCAGCACTGGCCAGATGGACATCATGTGCCAGATCATTGCGGAAATAATAAATGCGGCTGTGTTCCAAAAAACGTCCGATGATAGAGCGCACCTTGATGTTTTCCGATAATCCCGGTACGCCAGGTCGCAGGGCGCAGGCACCGCGAATGATCAGATCAATTTTTACGCCATCGGCAGAGGCAGCATACAAAGCGCGGATGACGGATTCATCCAGCAAGGCATTCATTTTTGCGATGATACGACCAGGCCGACCCGAGCGCGCGATTTTGGCTTCGTTACGGATGGCTTTGATGATTTGTGGTTGGAGGGCAAATGGCGCTAGCCAAAGGTATTCCAGCTTCTTGGGTTTATTTAATCCGGTTAAATGAATGAAGACTTCATTCACCTCAGCCGCCAGTTCCGGGTGTGCAGTGAGCAAACCAAAATCGGTGTAAAACTTGGTAGTTGACGGATGATAATTACCTGTACCCATGTGCGCATAATGGCGCAAGACGCCTCCTTCTTCACGCCGTATCACCAGTGCCAGCTTGGCATGCGTCTTTAATCCAACCACACCATACACAACTTGCGCACCAGCTCTTTGCAGTCGGTCCGCCCAGTTGATATTGGCTTCTTCATCAAAGCGCGCCATTAGTTCTACGATGACAGTCACTTCTTTGCCATGACGTGCCGCAGTGATCAGCGACTCCATCAAATCTGAATTCATGCCGGTACGATAAATTGTCTGTTTAATTGCGACGACACTTGGGTCGAGTGAGGCTGACCGGATGAAATCAATGACTGTCTGAAACGGTTGGAAAGGGTGGTGCAGCAAAATATCTTGCTTACCAAGTAAAGTAAAAATATCGTTATGGGTATATTTTGAATTAATCTTGGCCGAGAAGGGCGGGAAGCGCAGGCTAGGTTGCTTGACGTGATCGACTAACTCTGACAAGCGCACCATATTCACCGGACCATCTACCGGATATAAGCGATCTTGATCTAATGCAAATTGAGATAGTAAAAACTGGGCTAAATCATTAGGGCAGTTTTTTGCAACTTCTAAGCGAACTGCAACACCAAACTGACGACTTTGTAATTCGCCTTGTAAAGCCTGGCGCAGATTTTTAACTTCTTCCTCATCAACCCACAAATCGCTATCGCGCGTGACGCGGAATTGTGAATACGCCAATACCTCACGACCATTGAATAAATCGCCAATATGCGCATGAATAACTGAGGATAACAGGCAGAACGATAAGCCTTTGTCCGACAACTCATCTGGCAATTTAATTACACGCGGCAGTACCCGTGGTGCTTTTACAATCGCAATCGCAGTATCCCGACCGAAAGCATCTTTGCCTGCCAGTGAGACGATAAAATTAAGACTTTTATTAACAACCTGTGGAAATGGATGTGCCGGATCAAGGCCGATCGGTGTGAGCAGCGGTTTGACTTCGCGGTCAAAATAGCTTTTCACCCAGGCGCGTTGCGCTTCATTTCTATCGGTATGACGCAATAAATGGATACGCTTGCGTGCCAATTGCGGCAGGATTTCTTGATTTAATACTTCGTATTGGCGTTTTGCCAGTTGATGGCATTCGGTATTAATGCGCTCCATCATCGCAACAAAAGTCGCATGCTGTGCCAACTCGCCATCAATCGTATTTTGCGCTAACAGGCTGGCGACCCTGACTTCAAAAAATTCATCCAAGTTGCTACCGACGATACATAAGTAGCGCAGTCTCTCCATCAAAGGGATCGTTTTATCTTCCGCCTGCGCCAGTACTCGCCAGTTAAACGCGATCTGTGACATCTCTCGGTCAAGGAAGATTGCCGAGCGCGGCAACTCCGTTGGTGCCTGGGGAGTTTGCGTATTGTGGCCTGTCACAATTGGTTTTGCCGGTGGTTTCGGTGGTGTTTTTGTATCAGCGTGTGGCGTTTCATGCAAGTCTTCTTCACTGACAGTCACCACTTTTTCCGCTGATGGGTCGGGTAATTTTTGATCTTGCATTTTGCTCGCGTGTCATAGAGACCGTCATAGATAGGTGAATAGATTGTAAAGAAGCAATATGACAAGTTTATGACAGAAAAATACAAATTTTCATATCGTTTCATCTATTATTACATCATATTAAATGAAGTCATAATCTTGTCACAATTGGATTGTAGAGTTCGCTTCGTACTAAATGGATAGCATCATGTTATTTAACTCAGAGGTGAATATGCAACTCAATCGTATCGTCAAATCTTTAGTTGTTACGCTGGCAGCAGTCGGTGCAACTGTTTCTTTATCTGCCGCCTATGCCGCAGATATGACTGGCGCTGGTGCCACCTTCCCTTATCCAATCTACGCTAAATGGGCAGAAGCCTATAAAAAAGCAACCGGCAATGGCTTGAACTATCAGTCTATCGGTTCTGGCGGTGGTATCAAACAAATTAAAGCAAAAACAGTCGATTTCGGCGCATCAGACATGCCTTTGAAGTTAGAAGAGCTGGAAGCCGATGGCCTGACACAATTCCCGGCGATCATTGGCGGTGTAGTGCCTGTCGTTAATCTGGATGGTGTTGAGCCAGGTAAGATGAAGATGACTGGTGACGTACTCGCCGGTATCTACATAGGCAAGATCACAAAATGGAATGCACCAGAGATCGTTGCATTGAATCCAGGTATCAAATTGCCAGCAGAAGACATCAATGTTGTACACCGTTCTGACGGTTCCGGTACAACATTCTTGTGGTCTGACTATCTGTCTAAAGTCAATGCAGAATTCAAAACAGTCGTTGGCGCAAGCACTGCAGTCAAATGGCCAGTTGGTTTGGGCGGTAAAGGTAACGAAGGCGTTGCAGCTAACGTACAACGTATCAAAAATTCCATCGGTTATGTTGAGTACGCTTACGTAAAACGTAACAAAATGACCTATACCTTGTTGAAAAATGCAGATGGTCAGTTCGCACAGCCTGATGATGAAAACTTCAAAGCGGCTGCCGCTGGTGCAGACTGGGCAAAAGCACCAGGTATGTATTTGGTGTTGACTAACCAGCCAGGCAAAGTTACATGGCCTATCACTGGCGCATCTTTCATCATTATGTACAAATCCCAAGTAGAAGCTGACAAGGGTAAAGAAGTGTTGAAATTCTTTGACTGGGCATTCAAAAACGGTGGCGCGATGGCGACTGAGTTGGAATATGTATCTTTGCCAGCACCAGTTGTTAAGTTAATTGAAGATAGCTGGAAATCTAAAATCAAAGACGCTTCTGGTAAAGCAATCTGGTAATTAATTTAGTTTGAATCTACAGCATCGGAGCGACGAAGTTACCTTGTAAAACTTCGAAGTTCCGACGATGTTAATCAAGAGTTTTACAGGCACTGTTTGATTTCAGTGCCTTTGTTTAAGTGGTCATGAACAGGTAAGTCAACGCGTAAGTGAACTGGTAAGTTAACGGACCAGACAACGATGTTCATGCCGATCACTTATTAAGCTGCTAGTAAACCAATATGGAAATCTCCTTCCATGCAGACACAACAACCTCCGATCGCTATGTCAGCCTCCTCATCTACATCAAGCAATCCGCAGCAACATACAACGCAGCCAAGCGCACCAGCAAATCATGCTGAGGTGAATATGGCAGCGGTGATGCGCCGTCAGCAGTGGCAGGATTTTTTATTTCATAAACTGACATTCGGCTTCGCTTTGTTTGTTTTGGTGGTGCTTGTAGGCATCATTATTTCACTCATCATTCGCGCTTGGCCAGCGATGCAAGAATTTGGTTTTGCCTTCGTGACGACGATAGAGTGGGACCCGGTCAATGATAAATACGGTGGTTTGATCGCCATTGTCGGTACCCTGGCAACCTCGATTATCGCCTTGCTGATCGCCTTCCCGGTGAGTTTTGGTATCGCTTTGTTTTTAACTGAGATTTGTCCCGCCTGGCTTAAACGCCCGCTTGGTACTTCAATAGAATTATTGGCCGGTGTGCCAAGTATTATTTACGGTATGTGGGGTTTGTTTGTATTCGCACCGCTGTTTTCGGATTACATACAACCAGCGTTACACGCAACGCTAGGTAAATTGCCTGTGATTGGAGTGATGTTTTCTGGCCCTATGATAGGTATCGGTATTTTGTCTGCCGGTGTGATCTTAGCGATCATGATTATTCCTTTTATCGCGTCTGTCATGCGTGATGTGTTTGAAGTTGTCCCGCCAGTCTTAAAAGAGTCGGCCTACGGTCTTGGCTGTACTAAATGGGAAGTCGTTAGAAAAATCGTTTTGCCTTATACAAAAATCGGTGTAGTCGGCGGTGTGATGCTGGGCTTAGGTCGGGCTTTGGGCGAGACTATGGCGATTACTTTTGTGATCGGTAATGCGCACAAATTATCTTGGTCTTTGTTCGCTCCGGGTAACAGTATTGCCTCTACCTTAGCGAATGAATTTGCCGAAGCCGAGACCGTGTTGCATACATCATCGTTGTTCTTGCTTGGCCTGATTTTGTTTGTCATCACATTTATTGTTTTGGCCGCAGCTAAATTAATGTTGCTTGGTTTGACCAGAAAAGAAGGTGCAAAATGAGCACGAATTCAACCAGTCCTATGACCCTCGCCAGCAACGCTTTAAATTCTTCAGCAAATAATCCTGTCTACAAACGTCGTTTGCTGATGCATAGAATCGGTATTACCTTGTCTTCTCTGGCAATGGCATTAGGCGTGTTTTTCCTGATGTGGATTTTGTTCACTTTGCTGATCAAAGGTTTCTCAGCGATTAGCTTAGATATGTTCACAGAAACAACGCCAGCGCCAGGTAGCGATGGCGGCGGTTTGATGAACGCGATTGTGGGTAGTTTTATGATGGTCGGTTTCGCTACTCTGATCAGTACGCCGATTGGAATTTTGGCCGGTATCTACCTCGCAGAATACGGTGATAAAAGCTGGTTTGGCAGCATCACACGCTTTGTGACGGACATTATGTTGTCAGCACCTTCCATAGTCATTGGTTTGTTTGTGTATGCCATCTATGTATTTAATGTTAAACATTTTTCTGGATGGGCCGGTAGTTTAGCGATCTCCTTGATTGCCATACCGGTGGTTGTGCGTACCACAGATAATATGCTCGGATTAGTGCCAACCAGTTTGCGCGAAGCTGCTTTTGCACTCGGCGCACCGCGCTGGAAAGTCGCTTTGCTAATCCGTTTGCGCGCTGTTAAAGCGGGTGTCGTTACTGGTATTTTGTTAGCGGTTGCCCGTATCTCTGGTGAGACCGCACCTTTGTTATTCACTGCATTGAATAACCAATTCTTTAACGGCAATATGAATAAGCCGATGGCCAACTTGCCTGTAGTGATTTACCAGTTCGCTATGAGTCCTTACGACAACTGGCGTGACCTTGCATGGGGCGGCGCTTTGCTGATTACATTTAGCGTATTGGGATTGAATATCCTGTCTCGCACGATGTTTAATCAAAAAGTACAAAATTAATTTCTTGGAACCAGCATGATGACAACGCCAATGAGTACAAATATGAATAATGGAATCAACGTAGCTATTAATCCATCGATGAATGCTGGTTTAAATTCATCTTCGAGTGCGACTGCCAGCGCAGACATGAAAATGTCGATAGAAATTTCTGGATTGAATTTTTTCTACGGTGCGACACGTAGCTTGCGTGATATTAATTTGAATATCCATGACAAAAAAGTGACTGCATTTATCGGTCCTTCTGGTTGCGGAAAATCGACATTATTGCGGACTTTAAATCGTATGTATGATCTGTATCCAGGCCAGCGTGCCGAGGGCAAGATTATGTACAACGGTAAGAATATTTTAGATGCCGATCAAGACATCAATCTTTTGCGCGCCAAAGTTGGTATGGTGTTTCAGAAGCCGACACCGTTCCCGATGTCGGTGTATGACAACATCGCATTCGGTGTTCGCTTGTATGAAAATTTGTCCAAAGGTGAGATGGATGAACGGGTTGAATGGGCATTGAAAAAAGCAGCATTGTGGACCGAAGTTAAAGACAAACTGAATAAAAGCGGTCTGAGTTTATCTGGTGGTCAGCAACAACGTTTGTGCATCGCGCGCGGCGTATCAGTGAAGCCAGAAGTCTTGTTGTTGGACGAACCAACCTCGGCGCTGGACCCGATCTCTACCGTCAAGATTGAAGAATTGATTCATGAGTTAAAGCAGGATTACACCATCGCGATTGTGACGCACAACATGCAGCAAGCAGCGCGTTGCTCTGATTACACCGCGTATATGTATTTGGGCGAACTGGTGGAATTTAGTGAGACCGATCAGATCTTTATGAATCCGGTCAAAAAAGAAACACAGGATTACATCACGGGTCGTTTCGGCTAACTGCGCGCGTGGATATAAAGTAAAAAACTAAGTTAAAAACTAAGTAAGAAATTGCACATTTAGGAGTAGACCGTGATAGGTGAACATTCTTCAAAACAATACGACAATGATCTGGAAACGATACGTTCCAAGGTCTTGATGATGGGCGGTTTGGTTGAAAACCATTTCCATGATGCGATGTCGTGCTTCCGCACTGGTAATGCAGATCAGGCAGAACTGGTAATCAAATCTGATCTAGAAGTGAATCGCCTTGAGGTATTGCTGGATGATATGTGCAGCCACCTCATCGTCAAGCGCCAGCCTGCTGCGAACGATCTGCGTACCGTCATGGCGACTGGCAAAGTAATCACCGATCTGGAACGGATTGGCGATGAATCGACCAAGATCGCACGGATTGCCAGAGATGCTGCGGCCAATCGTAAATCCGTTGCCATCTTCAGTGGTTACGAAACCGTGCGTGTGTTGGCCAGTGGCGTAGGTGAAATGTTGCATCAGGCACTAGATTGCTTTGCCCGTCTGGATGGCGAGCAGGCAGTGCGCCTGATTGCCCAAGATGCGATTGTGGATAATGATTTCCGTTCCATCATGCGTAATCTGATTACTTTTATGATGGAAGATCCAAGCACGATTTCATCTTCGCTTGACGCCCTCTGGGTTGCCAAAGCGATTGAACGTATTGGTGATCATTCTAAAAATATCGCTGAGCACGTGATCTATATTATCGAAGGCAAAGACATCCGCCATTCTGACTATGTAGCGACCAAACAAGAGCAAAATAACTAATCTAAATTATGGCTGCTGATAAGACAACAATCCTCATTGTGGAAGACGAACCAGCAATTGTCGAGCTGGTTACTTTTACACTCCGTGCTGCTGGCTGGAACACATTTGCTGTGAATAACACCGCAGAAGCATGGGAATTTATTCAACGCAGAACACCACAGTTGATTTTGTTGGATTGGATGCTGCCTGACCAGAGCGGTTTGCGGCTGTTGTCTAAAATTCGTGCTGACCGCAACTTCAATGAGATGCCTGTCATCATGTTGACTGCCAAAAGCATGGAAGAAGACAAAATTGCTGGCCTGGATCATGGTGCAGATGACTACGTCACGAAACCGTTTTCTCCCCGCGAGCTGACCGCCCGTATCAAAGCCTTGTTGCGCCGCAAGAGCCCAGAACATGCACAAAGCGCATTAGCTGCGGGCCCGGTGATACTCGATCCAGTGAGTTGCACTGTCAAAATTGATGAGCAAAAAGTCGATATCGGGCATGCGGAATACAAGCTGCTCAAGTTTTTTATGGCGCATCCAGAGCGCGTTTTTTCCCGTAGCCAATTACTCGACAAAGTCTGGGGCGACCATGTCGTGATTGAAGAGCGTACTGTCGATGTGCATGTACTGCGTTTGCGTAAAGTATTGAAAGAGGCCGAGTCCTTGATTAAAACGGTACGTAGCGTCGGTTATATGCTGTCAGAAAAATAGTCAGAGCTGTAGTTTGCTTAGAATCAGTAATATCGATATGCTGACAATAAACTATATATAATCCATATACTCCCCATAAATTTTTTTAAAAATGCCGTATTGTCCAGAATTTATATGGACAGCTTATATATACAGGTATGGAGTATATTATTTATCATAGACGTTATTATCTGACTAACGCCGCTTCGTCAGCGCAGTTCTTGATTTTTAGTAGCTGATTTACTAGCTGACTCGGCATCTCGTTTTGCATACTGTTTTGCATCTCGTTTAGCATCTTATTTCGCAAATTATTTAGACCATTTAATGCATCCTCATCTCGTATTCTGGATTTCCGCCATAGTGCGTATGATCGTCGTTTTGTTAACCGCTGCGGTAGGCTGGTTTTGTTGGGGTGCGGTGCCTGGTTTGCTACTCGGCCTGGCTGGAATGATGGGTTTGATTTGTATCCAGTTATTCTATTTACTGCGACTCTCCGATTGGCTGGACAATCCGAATACGGTTCGGCTACCCGATGGCTGGGGCGCATGGACTGACGTGTTCTCTCGTTTGTATCGCCTGCGCCGTGGCGATGAAAAAAACCAGGCCGAACTGGCAGAGTGGCTGGCGCGCTTTCGCCAGGCCATGACTTTGTTGCCCGATGGTGTGGTCATCATGGACGACGTACTATTTTTGGAATGGTGCAACCCCGCGGCGGAGAGCCATCTTGGTCTGAGTCTACGTCAAGATAAAGGCATGCGAATTACCAATCTGGTACGCAGCCCCGAGTTTATGGACTACATCATTTTAGGGCGCTATGACTCGCCACTTACTTTGTCTTTCCGCGAGCGCAAGCTGATCGTCCACATTATCCCGTTTGAAAATCGACGTCAAATTCTGGTCACGCATGATGTGACAGAGTCCGAACGTATAGACATGATGCGGCGCGATTTTATCGCCAACGCCTCGCATGAATTGCGTACACCGCTGACCGTGATTAACGGTTTTCTGGAGATTGCCTCCATGCAGCCGGATCTGGATTCCAGCATCCGCATGTCGCATCTTAAATTGATGGCAGAGCAGGGCGAACGTATGCAGCGTCTGGTTGAGGATATGTTGACCTTAACCCGTCTGGAATCGATCGATTATCCTATGCGCCCGGAGCGCATTGACATGCGCGCCATGCTAGAGCAAATTTTAAAAGAAGCACATGCCTTATCTGCCGGACGGCATCATATTAGTCTGGAATTTAACGGCTCGGATTTATTAGGCAGCAATGATGAAATCCGTAGCGCGCTAACCAACTTAGTCACTAATGCTATTCGCTATACGCCAGAAAATGGTGAAATCAAACTGATTTGGAAAAATCAAACCAATGGTCAGGGTCAGAAATTTATCGTACAAGATAATGGTATCGGCATTAGTAACGATCATATCTCTCGATTAACCGAGCGTTTTTATCGCGTTGATAAAAGCCGTTCCCGCGAGACACAGGGCACCGGTCTTGGCTTAGCCATTGTGAAGCATGTATTGCTGCGCCATAAAGGCCATCTGGTGATCGAATCTACGCCGAATGTCGGTAGCAAGTTCTGCGTACAATTTCCGGCATCGGCAAGTGTGGCGCATGAGGATGGCTTGTTCCAGTAATTGATTTGATGAAATCACGATCCTTGTTTTGCAGGGATCGTGAACTCTTAAAACTCATTCCATCACCGCAAACTAATCGTCTGCTTTTTCCATACCGGATCTTGCCAGCGATAAAACAGACTTAAAGAGCTTGGCTTATCTGCCGATTTTTCTGTTTGTAAAGACTCCATACTGATTAATTCAAAACTGCGTTTGTAGCGACCATCGATTCTGGCTTCACGTGCGACCAGCATTTTTGTCGTGCCAGGTACCCAGCCGGCAAATTCTGCATAACCCAGATCGGGGTCGCTATTGGCTGGTGGCAGCACATCAATCACCCAGTCCTTGCCGCTCTGATGGAATAGCCACATTTCGCGCCAGGAATCCATCGGTTGCACCGCCAAAGTCAGCGCAGTCGCTTGTGCGTTCGGCCGTGCTGATGCGGTCCATACCAGACTATAAGTACAGCGCTGTACCAGCGGTGCTTTTACGTCATGCTTTGCATCGACCAAGGCAATACAAGTCTCGCCGGGTTGGCCTGCAGTTGTGACGATATGCAGGCTTTTTCCATCTGTCGGAGTGCTGGTCGGTACCGCTACCGGTGTCGGCTCCGCCGCCCAACGCATACTGCCTGTACGCACGCCTGCATCGGCATAACTATTCAGATCGTCGTCACTCATTTCGCTTTTGTTCACTGCGGCTAATTCTGTCAATGCACGGGTCGCTGCCGGTTGGCTGTTATCGCCTTTACGTTGATGTTGAAAAGCGATGCTGGACCAGACACCGGCACGGCGCATATGAATACGATTTTTCAGGTACTCCGGCAACTCGCTGATATCAACACGATCTAGCACGTCGGCGCGCCACAGATCAAGACTATTGCGCTCGGTTGGACGCATCACCGGATCGATGCAATCAGCACGTGTCAGCGCCAGCGCTGCAGTGGCTTTTTGCGTTTGATTTGCGCTCATTGCCAGCACGCGGCGGAAGGCTTCGCCGTCATAGCAAAGCTGGATACGACCATCACGTTCTAAACCTTTGAGATTAACGCCGTAATAAGCGGCGACCTCTAAGTGGGCAGAAATTTGGGCCTCATTTGGTTTTATTGTTGCACCAAGCGCTTTGTTCGATGCACGTCGCGCCAGACGCTCTGCCATTCCACCCAACGCATCAAAAGCTTCTACATTGATTGCCTGTGCTGGTGCTGCTTTTAAAAATGCTGCGGTATAGGCAATACCCAATGCCTCTGCACCCGGCGTATCACGTAAGAACCGGACCACGGATAATAATTCTGGTGCGTCGTCTGGCTTCATCGATACCATTCTGACCTGACTGGCTTTGATATAACCTGCGCGTTCGCGGCGGTGATCATAGACTTGCAAGTAATCGAGTTTTTCACCACGGATTTCCAAACTATCGCCTTGCCATAATACGGCTTGCTGTTGTCCGCTATCTTTCGGCGAGGCGCGCAACTGCGCCTGATCCTGGGTCACAATGGCGATTAAAGTGATGGCAGTAGCTAACATGATTATTGGCTTTCTTCTGTCGTGTTGGTCGGTGTTGTCGTCTGTAAGTGCGCTTGCTGATTTTTACCAATTCCCAATAAAGCCGATCCGATAAAGCCACCATCTGCAGGCGGTGGCGCGATGATGACGGAAATTTTGTCGGACAATTTATCCGCCATGGTTTTTTGTATCAGTAATGGATGTTTCGTCAGCAACGCGCCATCTCTTTCTAATTGTGCGCTGGCGACTTTGCCGACCAGATCCTGACGATAGGCTTCTGCATCCGCCAGTTTGCGGCGTGAATCTGCTTCGCCGGAGGCTTCGATAATACGGGCTTGCGCTGTCCCTTCAGAGGTTTTGATGCGAGAGATTTTTTCCGCTTCGGCCTCTAACTGCCTTTGTTCGATTTGTTTTTGCTTAAATGGCAGTACATGCTTCATCGCTTCTTCTTGCGCTTTGGCTGCAATGATTTGCTCGCTGGCAGCTGCCTCTGCATTTTTTTCACGACGGATTTTTTCTGCATCGGCTTCTAAGGATGTTTGCTGCACCTGCTTACTTTTTAGTTCTAGGGTGTAGCGCATTTTTTCACTCTCTAACTCTTCTGCCAGCAGCTTTTCCATGCCTGCTTTGTAGTCTTCTGGTAAATCAACTTTGCCTATCATCACGCTTCGGAGGACGATGCCATCTGTCGCCAGTTTAGGCTTGAGTTCGGCCTCGATTAATTGCTGGATTTCTTGACGTTTGCTAGAGAAAATTTCACGCACGGTATAACGGGTAAAGGCTTTGTAGATCACGCCTTGTACGGCGGGTTCAACAATTTCACCATTGATGTCGCGCGGTAGATTTTTGCTCATACTAGTTAATTTGGCTGGGTCCAGGACATATCGCACAGTCAGGTCAACACCAAGTGACAAGCCTTCTACCGACTGAAATGGCGCTTCACCATTGGCCTTAGCACTTTTCACAGGACGATAGATTTGATCGAGTAAGGAGTAGCGACGTAATTCATGAATGCCAGGGATGACCATGGCAGTACCAGCCCGCAATTCTTCTGATACGCCGGTGAATTGGTTGATCCGTATACCGACTTCACCACGTTCTATGGTTTGTGCAGGCGGATGCTTGACGACGACGTAACCAGTAGCGCCTATCGTTGCCAGAATCAACAAACGTTTGATGATTTTGCCGCCATGAGTTTTGACACCGCTTGTGATGACATTGCCTGCACCATTCGCAATCCCGCCGGATGTATGGAACACGCCGGATGCGCCCTTGGATAATGCGGAACGGATAGCTTGCACGATAGTTTTGATACGGTCAGACATGGCATTCTCCTGTGAGTGGCGTTGTGTACTAAATTGGTACTAAATGAGTGCTGAATAGGTACTGAGCTTGCTGTGGGCGCCGCGTTTATTTGCTGCTGTTCCCTGAGACACATCATGCGACTAGCTGCGCGGAAGAATCAACGAGGCAGCCGTGCCAGTATCTTCATCGCACCAGAGCGCTTGCTCCTTCAGCGGAATCGACGGAAGACCGTGTGAGTAAAAACTCACAGCCAGAGGTATGACTTTTGTGCTGAAAGCGTGGATACTCATGTGATTGAATTTTGGTTGAATTTTGGTTGAATATGATCGACTAACAACATGCGTTAGCAGACAGCAAGAGAGGCAGAACATGGTAAAAGTAGCCGTCATCGAGGACGATCTCCCAACCAGTAACCAACTTAAATCCTGGATAGAATCCGCCAAGCCCGGCATTCAGGTAGATCAATGGTTTAGTCGTGACGATGCAGAAGCTGCGCTAGCACGTGAGACCTATGATTTGGTTGTACTCGACATTGAGTTAGGGCGCGAACGCCATGCCGGCGTTGCCATCATCAATGTGATTAACAAAAGTCAGGCGACGCCCGTCCTGGTGGTGTCAGCCATGCCCGCCACGATTTATCGCAGCATTATGAAAGCCTTAGACGCCTGGGATTATTTACAAAAAGCGACCTTTGAAGAAGCTGATTTTATCGACACTTTTCTGGAGATTTTGCGTGCCGTCAAAGAGCGTAAGCAACATAAAGACAATGGCAAACAAGTCGAAGTGATAGATGAGTTAGCGATGGATCCTTTGCGCCAGCGCAGTCCGATCTGGCGTGGTCAGCGGATTAATTTGCCACTGACGGCACAGCGGATTTTGGTCGCTTTATTTGCCAGTCGCGGCCAAGTCGTGTCTTACGACGATTTATATGAAGTCGTTAAAAGTGGACGTAACCGTGACAATATCCGTAAACATGTCAGTACCATCCGCGATGCCTTCCGCGAGATTGATCCTGATTTTGAAGGTATAGAAAACGTGCCTATGCGCGGTTTCCGTTGGGTGGACGCTAAGTGATGAGATCGCTTTTTTCTGCACTAGCACCGTTTCGACTACGGTTATTATTTCGTACGGCATTTTTACTGCTAGCAATTGCTACTGTGGCTTTAGCAGTTTCAGTTTTGCAGCAAGAAAAGCAGCTCAGTTATAAAAATTATCAGCATAGTTTTGCTAAAACACGTGAGCAGATTTTATCCACCTTGCGCCATCCGGCGGGACAATTGGCGCTACTTAATCCACCCGCAGAAAAGGGTAGCGACAGTTTGCATCCTTTGCTATTACCATTTTCTGCGCTGGATTTTGATGATCAAAATAAGGTGCAGCAAGCAGTAGCGATGTCCGGTTGTCTGGTGCAATACGGCACGACAGGATCGCTCTGTTTAGGCATAGGGAATAATCCCTGGGCTGGCGGCTATATTTATGTTGCAGGTAGTTTTAATAGCGCTGATCTGGTCTCGCATCAGCGCGGTGATGAGAGCCTTGCCCAGGCACACAGAATGCGCGTTAGCGTCAGCCTGCGTGGACAAACTTACCAATGGATTGCTCCGTTTGAAAAAATGCCGGATGCTGGCAAAAAATCGATTGGCCAACGTGGATTAAGTGGAAGGTTAACTGGATTCTGGGCGAGCGAAGCAGACAAGCCCAACGCGCGCCCGGTCAAAGAATTTCGTGGTTGGATTTGGCAAAATGCGAATTGCAATCAGGCTGAACTAGATGATCAGGACAGTACTTGCAGCAAGACCTCCTTCTATTCATTGCGTCTGCCGATCGCTGTCTGGCAAGACGCCTTGTTTGAGAAAAAACGTCCGGTCTGGCCGCCTGAGGATTTAGATCAGGTGAAGGTCAAAATCGCCGTTCTTGCGCCTGATATTGCTCCCGGCTCGATAGGCGAAATTTTGTTTGATAGTGAGAATGGCACGCCAACGCCGCCGTTTTCTCTAAGAGATTTACAAACTCAATTACTACCTGGTGAGACCGTGCGCATACGCAAGCTGACCGGTGGCAAAGAGCTGGTGAATCTGAATGCCCAGGTCGAGCAAGAGAATGAGTCATGGAATTTGTTGACTCGACTGATCCGTCGTTTGCCAGTAGATGACTACGACACACCTTTAGAGAGCAGCGACCAGATCACCACTGCACTCGATACCTATGAGGTTGTACTCAAGGGCGATCTGCGCAGTGTTAGCAAAAGTCTGGCGGTAGTGGCGACGCGGGTGTCTTGGTTTGTCGGTGCGATGTTGCTGGCACTTTTTCTCACCTGGTTGGTGATGGAGATCAGTATTATCCGCAAAATTACGGTGCTGACTAAACGCGCTGCGTCCCTTTCAAAAACGGTTAAAGGTGCTGGCGGTTTGCAGCAATTTGAGCTCGGTGATTTGCGTGGTGATGATGAATTAGGCGTGCTGGCAAGTTGTTTGCACGACTTGTTGCGGCGGGTCAAAGAAGATGTTGAGCGTGAAGGCATTCGTGCAGAACAAGAGAAGCAAATGTGGCATGCAGTCGGGCACGAGATTATGTCCCCTTTGCAATCACTGATGGCTTTACACGGCGCAGCAGATGACCAGAGCAGCCGCTATATCCATCGTATGCAACAAGCGATACGCGTCCTGTATGGCAACGCCTCGCCGAGTGAGGCTTTTCAATCGACTGAATTGCAAGTGACCAGTATCGACATCAGCGCTTTTCTGCATAACGTTGCGGGTAACGCGCCTTGCGTCGGCATACAGCAAGTAGAGTTTATTGGCGGAGATCAGGCAGTTATGGTCAGAGCAGATGATTACTCACTAGAAGATGTGGTGACCCATGTACTGCGAAATGCTGACCGGTATCGCCTGCCTGGCAGCGCGATTACCCTCAACTTACTGATCAGCGAAACCGCAGCTACGATCACGATCCACAATGTCGGCCAACATATTGCAGACGATATGCTGGATAAGATTTTTGAATACGGCGTCTCAGATCAGCAAGATTCCGCTGCCAATGGCAATCGTGGTCAAGGTTTGTTCGTCGCAAAAACCTATATGGCAAAAATGGGTGGAACGATCAGCGCCCAAAACACCGCGGAAGGCGTAAGCTTTGTGCTGAGTTTGCAGCGAGCGGATTGATGGGCTTAGTGAATTTGCTTAGGGGCGTCATTCCAGCGAAGGCTGGAATCCAGTGTCCTGCCAAGCTAGCTTATCTACCAGGCGCTCAAGAGTAATCGTCTGTTTTGGTCTTAGATTAATTAATATACTGGGATAGTGTATATTTTAATTGTCCAAATAAAGTCTAGACAATAGAGCATATTTTATAAAAATAATGGGGAGTATATTAAACAGAGCTTTTCCATTAGGCGCACCCAATGCGCTGTCCTCATCCTAAATCCTAATGGAAATTCCCGGTTAATACTCTCATTTCACGGACAACAAAAATCATGATTAATGCACTTAACCATATCAACATCAAAGCACCATCTGCATTGCTGGAGCGCGTCCGCGATTTTTATTGCAGCGTTCTGGGTTTGCAAACGGGTTTCCGGCCAGCGTTTCAATCGCATGGTTATTGGTTATATGCAGGCGATAGCTGCATGATCCATTTGTCTGAGTTGACGGAGTTTATTCATAACGATAGTGACGCGATGGCGGCAGTAGGGACGACTCTTGGCACCACCACCGGGTATCTGAATCATGTCGCCTTCGCTTGTCAGGATTTGTCGCAGAGCAAAGCACAGCTAGAATTGTTTGGCGTTTCTTACACAGTTAAAACCGTACCAGAGACCAAACAAACACAACTGTTTTTGATTGATCCTGCTGGCGTCGGTATCGAGCTGAATTTTTCTGAGCTGGCGTAATCTGGACTCAATTCTGGATTCAACTAACCTTATTCATCATGTGTCTGATGATGTTCGCTAGCACCACGTTTCCAATAGCTGGCTGCGTGTATATGCGCTTTTTCTAAACGGGTTTCTTGTAAAAGATACTGACGCAAGGCCTGTACATTACCTAACTCGGTGGCGATCCATGCATAGCCTTCACCTACCGGCAAGTTAAGAGTTTTTAAAGTGGCTAAGAGTTGATTGCTTTGTCCAGTTACGTCGCTTTGTAGCCAATGAATTTCTATCTGCGCGCCTTGCGTTAAAGTGATTTTTTCGCTCAGGTCTGCAACTTCGATCAACACGATTGCTTGCGCATCCGGTGGTAATTCTTCTAACCGGCGGGCAATAGCGGGTAAGGCAGTTTCGTCGCCCATCAATAAATACCAGTCAAAATCAGCCGGTACCACACGTGAACCACGTGGGCCGCCGACACCTACGGTTTGTCCGGGTTTGGCTTGCGCTGCCCAGTTTGATGCGGGGCCGTCATCGTGTAAGAAAAAATCAATATCCAGCTCTTTACTCGCAGCATCAAAGCGACGCGGCGTGTAGTGTCTGCCGATCACGTTCGCATTGCTATTGTTGGCATTTTGCCCAGCCCCAGGTAATTGCGGCAGAGCGGGTTGATCACTTCCAACGGCAGGGAAAAACAATTTCATGTGATCGTCATGCGCCGCAGTTGTAAAACCATCCAGCGCCTCGCCAGTCAGCGTGATTCTGAGCATGTGTGGCGATAGTTTTTCGGTACGTAACACCGTCAATAAACGCAGTTTGAGGTCGTGCCGTATTTTTAGAATTTGATGTGGTGTTTGAGTCATATTATTGTTCTTTCATTTTTAAGTCCGCTTCTGAATTTGAGTCAGAAATAATGCTGTTCGCCGTTTGTTCCAGCAAGATTGCAACGCGGTCAGCTTCGGCCGCGTTCCAGCTACCACGTCGCAGCATTAATGCATGCTTTAGGGTATGCATGGCCTGATGTACTCGCTCTGGTAATGACTGTTTAGCCTGGACTTTGGCAAACATGTCCAGGCGTGCCAATACGCCATTCACTTGTGCCCGATTGGCATCAAGATAATCGCGTCCAATCGCCGTAATCGTGTACAGACGTTTGTTACCGGTCGCTGGAACGCCGCTACTGGTACTTGTGCTATCTGCTGAATTGACCGACACATTAATTTGCGAATTGACTTGATCCTGTTCTTCCAACAAGGTTAAGGTCGGGTAGATCGCGCCCGGGCTTGGGGCGTAGGCACCGCCGCAACGTTCTTCAATTGCCTTGATAATTTCATAGCCGTGACGCGGGCTGATTTCGATCAATGCCAGGACGATTAAAGGCAAATCTCCACGACCGAAGACGCGTTCTGCGCGTTCACCGCGCCCACGTCCGCCGCCTCCGCCTCCGCCACCACGTAAGCGACCATGCCCACCGCCTGCATCGTCGTCAAAAGCGTCATCGCCTAGGCCGGCAAAATATTGTGGGTGGTGATGCTCATGAGCAAAATGTCTTGGGCCATGTCTATGATGCCCGTGATGTTCGTAGGAGCCATGATGTTGGTGATGATTGTGTTCTGAATGAGTATGATGATGATTTTTCATGATTTATAGATATATCTTTAATTTAAAACTATATGATATATCGTTAACTGATTAAGTCAAGGACAGATTTTTGAAAAAATCAGAAATTTTCTTCTTTAATCAAAAATAAAAAAATACAGAAATCTAAGCCTGAGGCGTAGCCAGGAGCTAAACCGCTGTAGACGCTTAATCGTGGGATGGGGACTTATCAGCAAAGTCAATTTGCTGTTCTGCTGATTATTTCAAAATTAGTTGATCAGCCATGAATGCATAGTTTTACCAAAGCCGAGTGTGTATGATGGGAAACTCATTTAGGTAGTTCATAGCAGGAAAATCATTGGCTTTCATGGATTTTTCACGAATATGATAGGACATTGATACAGCATGATCGAGACCCCTGCTTCCAAGATTGAATCAGCTTTAAACAAGCAAAGCTCTGAGCTAGAAAGTTACAAAAATGATCGTATTTGTAACGACCTTTACAGGCGTGCATTAATTGGCCCAGTGTTTTACCTGATCGCTTGTTTTTTACTGATGGGCATCACTGGCTATCATTTGCGCTGGCCTTGGCTGAGTGCCTTGCTAATATGCACTTTTCTCATTTTATGGGTGATGCGGTACAAGCATCTGCCTCCTGTAGCAGGTACCGACAAAGAGAAATACAAGCAGTGGATCAGCCAACATTGGTTGTTAATACAGATAGGCTCGGTGGTTTGGGGGCTGGTACCCGCCGTGATCGGTTATTTGAGAGTGCGTCCCGACAGCGCGATTATGGTAGCGACGATTGCGACCGTTGCATTTAGTACTGCAGCAAGTCAGGCTTTTGCCATGCACCCACGCCAGGCTCGATGGAGTTTGCTAGCGCTGATCTTGCCTGCAGCCCTAGTATTTTTTCTACCGTCACTCGAACTTAGCTCCACTGGCCTGACGCTCTCGTTTTACGTTTTATATTTAATCGCAAATCTGCGCCGGTCTGCTAACGAATATGCTCAGCAGATTGCAACGGAAGTGGATTTAATCCGCAGCCGTGCTGAAATAGATCGACTCTCACTGACGGACATGCTGACTGGTTTATCCAATCGACGGAGTTATGACCAGGCATGGCAACAAGCCTGGCATTTGGCGGTACGACAAAAAGAGACACTGGCATTGCTGATGCTCGATCTGGATCATTTTAAACATGTCAATGATCGCTATGGCCACCTTGGCGGTGACGCTTGCTTACAGCATTTTTCTGGACTATTACAGCAACACATACGAAGAGGTAGCGATATCATTGCGCGTATAGGCGGTGAGGAGTTTGTGATTATTTTGCCCGCTACCAACGCAGAAGATGCTTATGTGATGGCAGAACAATTGAGAACGATAGTATTAAATACTCCCTGCCAATTTGAAAATATTCAGATCGAGATGACAGTCAGTATTGGTGTAGGTACGGTGAATTGGGATCAGGATATCAATCCATCCGCGACATTTAGCCGGATTGACAGTGCTTGCTACGATGCGAAAAATGCGGGCCGTAATAAGGTCAAACTGGCGATTAGCTAAAAAAAAAGACAGTCCATTTCTGAACCGTCCTTTTATTTTTCTGATCTATCAAGTCCAACAAAGATGATGGACTGAAGTGATTTTTAAAGTCTGAACTAATACTTTAATTGATACTTTAACTCAGACTTTAATTGAGACTTTAATTGAGACTTTAACTCAGACTTAAGCAGATTTCGCGCGACGCAATGCGGCCAGACCGATCAATCCCAATCCCAGCAAAGCCAGGCTGCCTGGTTCAGGCACGTCACCGCTCAATTTAATATTGTCGACTAAGAGTGCGGTAGATACTGAGTTGTCACCGGCTTGTACCGCACCAAAACTCAGAGTATGTGTGCCAGATGTCAGCAGAGTTTTAGAAACATTGCTCCAGGCTGTTGCGTTCGAATAACCAGCAACACCGCTGCTGAACGTGCTGGTATTAGTATCGCCCAAGCTGAATGCAACGCCATCCAATACAAAGAAGGTGAAATCCCAAGGTGAAGGGGTGCCTTCATTTGTCAGAGTTCTGACATCAAAGCTGATGAGGCTACCAGCGTCCGCAGTGAAGGTTTGTTTGATTGCAGAACCATTGGTAAAATTTTTGTAGCCAGATTTGATTGACTGCAATGCTGCATCAGTTGTGCCTGTAAAGCTTTCCAATGTGCTTGCATTGGATGCGCCACCGCTCACTGCCTGGATGAACGCAGAAAATGTTCCATCTGTTGCTGTGGTGTTTGTTGTGCTGGTTGTCATTAATGTCGTCCAACCCGTCAGGCCAGATTCAAAGCTACTGTCAATGATGCTTGCATTCGCTTGCGTTGCACTGAAGCCAATTGTGCTCAATACAGCTGCTGAGATGAGTGTTTTGATTTTCATGATGGTCTTGTCAAGAAGGGGTTGAAGTAATATTTCAATTGCTGTTAAGCAAAATTTATTCCACCATGTAAAATCAAGGACTTACAAAAGTTAAATTGCTGATGTGTAAAAATGATCGACAAAGTTAATAATAATTTTGTTAATACTTTCTAAGTTGTTGTTATTAAATAGTATTTTTTTATTTGCATGATTTTTAACTACCTAAATTCCACAGTGACGAGTTCTCGTTGCCGGAGTTGCAATGAGTTGACAGAGATTCTGCGATCCGCACCCAAAAAACAAAACGCCGCATGATTTTTGTCAGCGGCGCTTTTATCTGTTCAATACAATTTCTTGCTGCAAAGTAGAATTATTTACTGACCGCTTTCGTTCTTTCTTCCAGCCATGCTTTTGCTGCGCCGCTGACGCGCGGTGACAAGCGCTCTAAGACGGTCGCGTGGTATCCATTGAGCCATGCCAATTCGTCCTCACGGATTATTGTCATATCGATGCAGCGGGTGTCGATGGGGCAGAGCGTCAGGGTCTCAAACTTGAGATAGTCGCCAAACTCGCCTTGATGACCCACGATATTGAGCATCAGATTTTCTATCCGTACACCCCATTTACCCGGGCGATAAATACCTGGCTCGTTGGAAGTAATCATGCCTGCTTCCATCGCGTTATGCGCCTCTGGAATAGCGCCCGAGATAGATTGCGGACCTTCATGTACATTTAGAAAGTAGCCTACGCCGTGGCCGGTGCCGTGACCGTAGTTAATGCCCTCGGCCCAGATCGGTGCGCGTGCCAGAGCATCTAACATCGGTGACAGCGTGCTACGCGGGAACTGCGCACGCGACAAATTGATCATGCCTTTTAAAACCAAGGTGAAGTCGCGTTTTTGTTCTGCTGATACCACGCCAATTGGCATCACGCGGGTGATGTCGGTGGTGCCGTTGAGGTATTGGCCACCGGAATCGATCAGCAGCAAGCCATTGCTTTCGATGACCGCATGCGATTCTGGTAGTGCGCGGTAGTGGGGCATCGCGCCATTACCGTTAAAGCCAGCAATCGTAGCAAAACTGGCAGAGACGAAGTTAGGCTGGCGTGCGCGGGCCGCAGTAATTTTTTCGTCAATGGTCATTTCTGTGATGACTTCTTTGCCAAGCGATGCTTCCAGCCAGCTAAAAAATTCACATAAAGCGGCGCCATCTTGCTCCATCGCTTCACGCACAAATTGCGCTTCTTGCGGAGTCTTGCGGGATTTTGCAAATACCGATGGGTTGATTGCCTCAATTACTTTGACCGAAGCTGGTACCGCCTGGCGGAAAGAGTAGGTGATGCGGCGCGGGTCTATCAGCAAACTGCTATTTGCTGGCAACGCAGCCAAGGCGCTGGCAGCTTGCGCGTAGTCGGCAATAAACACACCGTCTTTTGCTAATACGTCTACCAATGCAGCAGGTATTTTGCCATGAGAGACAAACAAGGCAGCACTGTCTTGACTGATCAGTGCGTGCCCGACAAATACCGGGTTATAGCTGACATCGGCACCGCGCAGATTGAAGATCCAAGCCAGATCATCTACGGTAGAAACAAAATGCCAGTCCGCCGCTTTGATACGCATTTGCTCACGCACAAGGGCTAGTTTGTCTTGACGACTGACCACCGCAAACGGTGCCAGATGTTCATAGATAGCGGCTTGCGGCAGATCAGGGCGACCAGACCAGATAGTTTGTAATAAGTCTTTGCTAGTGTCCAATTTGCTGCCGCTAGCTTGTAGCGCCTGCTCAAGCATGCGAGCCATGGCTAGTCCAAGCACGGCGCCGTCTACGCCAACGGTTTGTCCTGCTTGCATGGTGCTGGCGAGCCAATCAAGGTGCAGTGTGGCAGCAGCAGAATTGATTTTCATCATCTGTATGCCAGTAGGGGCTAGTTCTTGCTCTGCCTGACTCCAATAACGGCTGTCAACCCACAATCCGGCAAAATCTGCCGTCACGATCAGAGTGCCGACCGACCCGGTGAAGCCAGAATATTGCTCGCGGCCTTGCCAGCGCTGTGGCAAATATTCAGATAAATGCGGATCAGCAGAGGGAATAATGTAGGCATCTAAACCCGCAGTTTTCATTGCTGCGCGCAATTGGACCAGACGTGCAGGGATAGGGGAGGTAACTGCGGCGGGGCTAAGTGGGCTATTCATGGATATCTGACCGTGGTGAGTTGATCGGTTCAATCAAGTACTGCAAAGAGGTGGCTGGAAGTATATCTCATGGGTAATCTATTGAGAAATCTCTGCGGGATTTTTTCTGAGCCCAGCGTAACAATGCCGCGCTAGTTTGATGTTTTGCGCTAATTTTGATGGGAAGTTTTTAGGACGTTTGATTGAAGCTGAGAGGTGGCGTAACTATTCGCTGGTTAACCTGGCAATTGAAAATGGCAATTCAATTTGCCTCATTTGTCTGATACCTCGTCGCTCCCTCGAAGGCAGGGGCCCAGTGTCTTTGCTTAATTAACTAACGCCGCTGGATTCCTGCCAAGAGCGTGCAGGAATGACGTATTTTATAGATAGCACTGCTTTCTCTTATTCCGCACGTGCCAGATCTTTCAACCTATTCTTTTAACCTATTTGATTGCCGGAACAATCATTTACATAATTGAGAGAGATATTGATCAGATTTCATATACTCCCCATAAAAATTTGCAAAATACATCGATTGTCCAGGTTTTATTTGGACGATTAGAATATACCTGTGGGGAGTATTATGTTGATATGAGAGATTTAAAACGCTGAGTGAGCTATTGCTTCTTCCTATCTGCTTTAGTCACTCAGCGTATTTTTTGACAAACTTGATTTGCAAACTAGATTCGCCAACCCGTCGCGGATTAGCGTACCCGCATACCCGGTTGCGCGCCAGGCCAGGCCTCCAGAATATACAAACCTGGATTAGCTTTTTCATCCTCGGCAGACGCAGCCAATACCATGCCTTCAGAAATACCAAACTTCATCTTGCGTGGCGCCAGATTAGCAACCATCACGGTGAACTTACCGATCAGTTGTTCTGGTTGGTAGGCGGATTTAATACCGGAAAACACGTTACGCAGGCGACCTTCGCCAACATCCAGAGTCAGGCGCAGTAATTTGTCTGATCCGTCGACGTGCTCGCAGTTGACGATTTTGGCAATCCGCAAATCAATTTTTGAAAAGTCGTCTATCTTAATTTCTGGTGCTAATGCTTCGATCCCGCTGGTAGCGGACGATTCTGCTGGTGCGGTTGGCGCTGCTGAGTTTGCTGCTGAAGTTGCTACTGCTGGTGTTGATACAGCAGCGACAACTTCAGTAGGTGCGTCGAACAATTGATCGAAAATTTTAATATCCACACGTTGCATCAGATGCGTGTACGGCAGCACTTTATGCAGATGTGGTAGCGGTGTTGCAACATCCGCCCATTGCAAAGGAGCTATTTGCAATTGTGCCTCGACCTGTGCAGCGAGCTGCGGTAACACTGGCTTCAAGAAGATGGTCAGAATGCGGAAGGCTTCTAGCAAGCGACTGCAAACTTCCTGTAATTTGGCATCGTTCTCTGGTTTTTTGGCGAGTTCCCAAGGTTTATTCGCGTCGACATAAGCGTTGATGATGTCAGCTTGATCCATGATGGCACGCAAGGCTTTACCGTAATCACGCGCTTCATAGTAAGCCTGAATATCCGGCGACACTTTACGTAGATTGCTGATAAATGTATCATCCGCCGTCGCCCAGTCGGTCACGATTGCACCGTCAAACCGCTTAGTGATAAAACCCGCCGCACGGCTGGCGATATTGACGTATTTACCAATCAGATCAGCGTTCACACGAGCGACGAAGTCTTCAGGATTCATATCCAGATCTTCGACTTTGGCATTCAATTTGGCTGCGAAGTAATAGCGTAGCCACTCAGGATTCATACCGATATCAAGATAACGCAATGGAGAAATACCAGTGCCGCGCGACTTTGACATTTTTTCGCCAGAGACCGTGACAAAGCCATGCGCATACACATTATCTGGTGTTTTGTAGCCAGAAAATTTCAGCATGGCAGGCCAGAACAAGGTGTGGAAGTAAGTAATATCTTTGCCGATAAAATGGATCTGCTCCGTCGTCGGATCAGCCATAAAGGCATCGTAATCACGACCGATTTTGCCAAAATAGTTTTTTAAGGATGCCAGATAGCCGACAGGCGCATCCAGCCAGACATAAAAATATTTACCCGGTTGATCGGGGATTTCAATGCCAAAGTAGGGCGCGTCGCGGCTGATGTCCCAGTCACCCAAACCACCTTCACCTTCTAGCCATTCTTTGCATTTGTTGGCGACTTCGGATTGCAGGCGATTATCTTTGAGTGCCCAGCCGCGCAAGAACTCTACGCATTTTTCATCTGATAATTTAAAGAAAAAATGCTCAGACGATTTCATCACGGGCGTAGCGCCGGTCAGTACTGAGTACGGATTTTTTACTTCCGTCGGTGAGTACACCGCGCTACAAACTTCGCAAGAATCACCATATTGATCCTTCGCGCCGCATTTCGGGCATTCGCCTTTAATGTAGCGATCGGGCAAAAACATATTTTTAACAGGATCAAAAAACTGCTCTATCGTTTTGCTGGTGATAAAGCCAGCTGCTTTTAGTTTGCGATAAATGTCTTGCGACAGCGCGTGATTTTCCGGGCCATCGGTAGAGTGCCAGTTATCAAAAGTAATATGGAAACCATCCAGATATTGTTTACGCCCGGCCGCGATATTCGCGACAAATTCTTGCGGCGTGATGCCTGCTTTTTCCGCGGCAATCATGATCGGCGCACCATGCGCATCGTCGGCACCGACGAAATGCACTTCGTTACCCGACATTCGCTGATGACGTACCCAAATATCAGCCTGGATGTATTCCATGATGTGGCCGAGGTGGAACGGTGCATTAGCGTAGGGCAGGGCGGTAGTAACGAACAGCTTGCGTGTCATGGTAGTGATACTTTGCGAATGGAAAATTAAGGGGCGGCTTCAACTAAAAACGACGAAGACCGTTATTCTAACAGCGAAAAAGGTCTAGTCTTTTAAGGGTTTTATCAGTCATACGGGAGTTTTACGCTAGACTGGCAAAAAATTTACGGAGAATTGCATGAGCATTACAGTAGAAGATGTTAAAACAGCGCTGACTTTGGTCATTGATCCTAATACAAACATAGATCTGATCACGTCAAAGTCGGCTAAAAATATTAAACTCGATGGCAACGATGTGAGCTTGGATGTTGAGTTGGGTTATCCGGCAAAAAGCCAGATCGAGCTGATACGTCTTAGTGTACAAACGGCTGTCAGCAATTTGGCCGGTGTTGGTAAAGTGAGTGTTAATGTGTACAGCAAAATCGTTGCTCATGCGGTACAGCGTGGCATTAAATTAATGCCTAATGTGAAGAATATTATTGCGGTTGCCTCGGGCAAAGGTGGTGTCGGTAAATCAACGACTGCGGCAAATCTGGCCCTAGCACTGGCTGCCGAAGGCGCTGCTGTCGGTATCTTAGATGCGGATATCTATGGTCCTTCGCAGCCCATGATGATGGGGATTTCTGGTCAGCCATCGAGCGCTGATGGGCAAACTATGGAGCCTATGGAGAACTATGGTTTGCAAGTTTCTAGTATCGGTTTCATGATCAATCCAGACGAGCCTATGGTTTGGCGTGGGCCTATGGTGACACAGGCCTTGACGCAGTTATTGTCCCAAACTAATTGGCGTGATCTGGATTATTTGATTATTGATATGCCGCCTGGTACAGGCGATATTCAGTTGACGCTTTCGCAAAAAGTCCCGGTCACCGGTGCTGTTATTGTCACGACGCCACAAGACATCGCTTTATTAGATGCCCGCAAAGGCCTGAAAATGTTTGAGAAAGTCGGTATTCCAATTCTGGGAATTGTGGAAAATATGAGTACCCATATTTGCTCAAACTGTGGTCATGCGGAGTCGATTTTTGGTGAAGGTGGTGGTGCCAAAATGTGTGCTGAATATGGCGTTGATTTTCTTGGCGGCTTGCCGCTAACGATGGCGATCCGTGAGCAAGCTGATTCTGGTAAGCCAACCGTGGTCGCTGATCCTGAAGGAAAAATTGCCCTGATCTACAAAGAAATCGCGCGTAAAGTGGCAATTAAAGTCGCTGAAAAAGCTAAGGACATGACGAGCAAATTTCCGACGATTTCTATCCAAAATACCTAAAACTCTACACCGCTGAGTCCGCATGACTGAATCCTATTTGAATGATCAAGCAGGTGAGCCACAAGACATCCGCTTCATGCAAATGGCGCTGGAACTTGCGGCGCAAGCGACGATTGCCACATCGCCTAATCCTAAAGTGGGCTGCGTTATCGTTAAAGATGGCATGGTGATTGGGCGTGGCTATACTCAGCCAGTCGGACAAGCGCATGCGGAAGTGCAGGCTTTGCGTGATGCGATTGCGACGGGCCATGACACGCAAGGCGCTACCGCCTACGTGACATTGGAGCCATGTAGTCATTTTGGGCGCACACCGCCATGCGCCAATGCCTTGATTGATGCGGGTATTTCTCGGGTCGTAGCAGCAGTCCAAGACCCCAATCCACAAGTCGCAGGCAAAGGTATTACGATGTTGCGCGATGCAGGCATAGTCGTGGAATCCGGTTTGCTGGGTGAACGTACACGCGAAATGAATATTGGTTTTTTTAAGCGTATGGAAACCGGTAAACCTTGGGTGCGAATGAAAGTAGCCGCAAGCCTGGACGGCAGAACTGCGCTGGCAAACGGCGAGAGTAAATGGATCACTGCATCAGATGCGCGTGATGACGGTCATCGTTGGCGTGCGCGTGCCGATGCGATTTTGACTGGTATCGGCACCGTGCTTGCGGATGATCCGCAAATGAATGTCCGTGCGATAGAAACACCGCGGCAACCTCTAAAAGTTGTGGTCGATTCCAAATTACGTACTCCTGCCAATGCCAAGTTACTGCAAGATGGCAAGTCCGTAATTGTTTGTGGAGAAGCGATTGAACTTAAGCAAGGTCATCAGCAAAATCGTCAGCAAGTCTTGATTGCACAAGGTGCTGAAGTCGTATGTTTGCCGAATGATCACCATCAAGTCGATTTAAACGCCTTGCTATTAGAATTAGGACGCAGGCAAATTAATGAGCTTCATGTAGAGGCGGGCGCTAAGTTAAATGGTGCCCTGATTGCACAAGATTGTGTGGATGAATTACTGATTTATTTAGCGCCCAAATTATTGGGAGATGGAGCTGGTTTGTTTGATCTCCCTGAGCTAAAGCTGGTGGCAGATGCCAGGCAGGTCCGGTTCCATGAGATTAGTCAGGTCGGAGAAAGTTTGCGAATTTTAGCGCGGTTTTAAAGCGTACTGACGTCTTAGTTACGCTTACTTTAATCTTGATTTTACGCTTCAGATATAAAAAAAGGATCACCAAGCAAACTTGATGATCCTTTTAAACTGGTCGGAGTACAAGGATTCGAACCTTGGACCCCCTGGTCCCAAACCAGGTGCGCTACCGGACTGCGCCACACTCCGAAACTTGCTTTGCGTGTTCAAATGCTAAATTCGCTACTTGGACAAACGCTAAATTTTTAAACTTTAATCTTATAAATTGAAAAAGACCGAAAGATAATTAAACCTAACGGTCTTTTAATATTTGGTCGGAGTACAAGGATTCGAACCTTGGACCCCCTGGTCCCAAACCAGGTGCGCTACCGGACTGCGCCACACTCCGAAGACCAAGATAGTATCTCGTCACGACTACGCTGTCAAGGCCTTTGTCATTGCTGACTTCGCCATTGCAGGTGGTTTGTAATCGACATAGCGGGCTTGAGTCCATATATATTGCTGATCATATGCGCATTCAACTTATAGAGTTTTTGTGCTTGTAAATTGTCTGTAGTCACCGCTGAGCGGATCGGTAAAACTGATCGATTTTGCCAATAATTGTAGCGGGGCAGAAAAGTCATCACCCTTACATGGAAGGGCGATTGGGTAGAAAGTATCATTGATAATCGGCGCGCCGAGGCTTGCTAAATGTACTCGCAATTGGTGTCTTTTCCCCGTGCTGGGATGCAATTCATATAAATCATTTTCACCGCGGCGCTCTATGACGGTTATTTGAGTTTCAGCGTTAGGTTCGCCAGGAGCTTCTTTCATTACAAAGAATTTTTCGGCGTCAATCATTTTGCTGCGATAAGTCAGCGGAAATTCTTGCTGAGATAAATGTGGTGCTAAGGCGTGATAGGTTTTATTAACTTTGCGCTGCTGAAATAAAGATTGATAGGCGCCCCGCGTTTCTGTTTTTTGTGAAAATAAAATCACACCTGCGGTTTCTCTGTCTAGTCTGTGAATGGGTGTCAGTTGATTGTTGCCGCTATTCTTTTTTAAGCGAACTAACAGGGTTTCATGCAAAAAACGACCTCCCGGTATCACGGGCAAAAAATGTGGTTTATCTACTACCAGCAAATGTTCGTCTTGGTAAAGGATCTGTTCTTGAAAAGGGATAGCCACCTCATCATCAATTTCGCGGTAATAAAAAATACACATGCCACGTTTGACTGCACTATTTGCCGCCAGAATTGTGCCTTGAGCATCAACAACCTCATGTTTCGCGATACGCGCATGCCACTGCTGTTCGCTTACATCCGGAAATTGTGTCAATAAAAAATCTAATAAATTATCCCATCGCCCCTCTGGTAACCATAGATAGCTTGGTGATACGCCATCACGTGTGGCCAGAGGAGGCGTTGGTATGCGATTTGGGATTTGCATGCTGGATTTATATTTTTACCCGGTGCCCCTGCTGCGAAGGCGGTAAAATGTTGGTTTTAACTTCTATCGTTTTGTAGCGCATTTTATTATGCCCGACAAACGCACCATCTAATGAGCACTTCTGCATCTGTCGATCTGAGCAAGCCCGTCCGTACCCGTTTCGCACCTAGTCCCACTGGCTATTTACATGTCGGCGGTGCCCGCACAGCCTTATTTAGCTGGGCATTTGCACGCCACTTTGGCGGTACTTTTGTATTGCGTATCGAAGATACAGATCTTGAGCGCTCTACGCCAGAAGCGGTGCAAGCTATTTTAGATGGAATGAATTGGCTAGGTCTGCAACATGACGAAGGTCCTTTTTATCAGATGAAAAGGATGGACAGATATAGCGAAGTGTTAGCCAAAATGCTAGCGGATGGCACTGCCTATTATTGCTATTCTTCACCCGAAGAAGTCGAGGCTATGCGTGAGCTGCAACGCGCCAACGGCGATAAACCACGCTATGACGGCACTTGGCGTCCAGAGCCAGGTAAACATTTGCCACCAGTGCCAGCAGGCCGTAAGCCTGTCATACGTTTTAAAAATCCTTTAGATGGTGAAGTGAGCTGGCTTGACGTTGTTAAAGGTCAAATTACGATCGGTAATCGTGAATTAGATGATTTAGTGATTGCCCGTCCAGATGGTACGCCTACATATAATTTTTGTGTTGCAGTCGATGATTGGGACATGCAAATTACTCACGTAATTCGCGGTGATGATCATGTCAATAACACGCCACGCCAGATCAATATTCTGAACGCGCTAGGAGCTAGTTTGCCGCATTACGGTCATGTGCCGATGATCCTCGGTACGGATGGCCAAAAATTGTCCAAGCGTCGCGATGCAGTCAGTGTAATGGACTATCTGGATAAAGGTTATTTGCCAGAGGCGATGTTGAATTATCTTGCGCGTCTTGGTTGGAGTCATGGCGATGATGAAGTTTTTTCTATGGAGCAGATGTGTAGCTGGTTCGATTTAAATCATCTTTCTAGTTCGCCAGCGCAGTTCAATCCGGAAAAACTCGCCTGGATTAATAATCATTACATCAAAGCTGCTGATAATGCGCGTCTAGCTGAGTTGGTGCGTGCGCAGATGCAAAATGACGGCGCACAATTTGAGAATGCGCCAGAGTTGTCTGCGGTCGTCGCTTTGATGAAAGAGCGAGCCAATACCACTAATGAGTTGGCGCAAGCTGCGATGTTGTTCTATCGCCAGCTTAACCCGGATGCAGAGTTGTGCAAGCAGCACATTACGGAAGGAGTGTTGCCAGCCTTGGCACACTATGCTGCAGCGTGCAAGACTGTGGAGTGGAGCAAACCAGCTTTGTCGTCGATGATGAAAGAAACTTTGGCGCAGTACTCGTTAAAAATGCCGCAACTCGCTATGCCTTTGCGTTTGTTATTAACAGGTCAGCTACAAACACCATCAATTGATGCTGTGGTTGAACTATTCGGCCGCGACGTCGTGCTTCAAAGGCTGAACTCTATCTCTAAGTGAAATTGAGGCAGGTAAATAGAAGCGGGAAATAAAACGGGGCTTTACATAGAATGGCTCAGCCCCTATAATCTCGTTTCTGTTCTGGGGGTGTAGCTCAGTTGGTAGAGCGCTTGCATGGCATGCAAGAGGTCAGCGGTTCGATTCCGCTCACCTCCACCAGTAATTAGATAAGCAAGCGATGTGAAATAAGTAGAAAAAATTGCTTGCAGATATCAGTAAAAACAGTATATAATTTTGCTCTTACTTGATTGCAGAAAATTGAAAAAACAAGTTTAGAGCAAGAAAAAGTAGTGCAGTTCAGAAGTAAAAGGTCAGTAACGGACAGATCATTGTCCCCATCGTCTAGAGGCCTAGGACATCACCCTTTCACGGTGAGTACAGGGGTTCGAATCCCCTTGGGGACGCCAAATTACTCTTATTAAGAGTGCAAAAAAAGCCTTGAGAAATCAAGGCTTTTTTGTTTTTTAATTTCCTTATTATTATTCATGCTGAATCTCAAAAAGGTTTTCTGGTTAGCATTTTGGAGATTGCATCATGACTTTATTTGTATCAAATTTTTTGCGACGGAATTGCTTTTGCATATTGTATAAAGCAGATGAGCCAGCGTTCTCCTATTCCATAAGATTCTGATTTACTAAAACTGATGATAGCCTTCATCCAAATAGCGGTCATGAATAAGATTGCCACATGGAAACAAATGATTTAAAATATTGGACTTCGTATTCAGTAGTTAACGCAGTTCTCAATCACTTTATTTCTATTCTTTTGGTATAAATCATGAAAAAAACTTTTGTCGCTGCTGTCCTGGTCGCTATGACCTCTTTTGCTTTTGCTGGTGACGTGGCTCCAGTATTGGAAAAACAAAGCTGCGATAAACCCGCATATCCAAAAGCATCATTAATGAATGAGGAATCCGGTACTGTTGTATTTTCCGTTCTTGTTGGCCCAGACGGCGCTGTGATTGATTCAAAAATTGACCAATCCAGTGGCTCTAAAACCTTGGATAAAGCAGCGATCAAAACTTATACATCCTGCAAATTCAAACCTAGTATTAAGGACGGCAAACCTCAGCAAGCTTGGACAAAAATTGAATACGTCTGGAGCCTGAGTTAATTTGATGATTGGCTGATAGCAACTAGCTATTTCATTGGTAGCACACTAAAACGACCATCCCAGCATGGTCGTTTTATATATTATCTTCACAAGTAATCTTGGAAATCTTCTAGAAGTGGCTTTTAGTTCAGAACATAGCATCTGATATATTTGCTACACTAAAACTCCATAATTTTAGTCTCGCCCATTACCTCGATTACTCATGAAAATTCAATCTGCTCTTATTGCCAGCTTATTTCTTGTGGCTTCGCCATTAATCGCGGCTACAGATAAATCTGCTTCTGCTGTACCAAGCGCAACTGCTGACCACTCCGGTATTGACTGGCGTAAGGACAACGATGTCGACGCCGCTTTTACTCAAGCCAAACTAGCTAAAAAGCCTTTATTTCTTTACTGGGGCGCAGTTTGGTGCCCGCCTTGTAATCAGGTCAAAGCTACTATTTTTAATCGCCAAGATTTTATTGACCGTTCACGTCATTTTATCCCGGTGTATTTGGATGGTGATACGCCAAGCGCGCAAAAATTAGCGGCGGGTTTTAAAGTGCGTGGTTATCCTACGATGATTTTATTTAAACCAGATGGTACTGAAATTACTCGTTTACCTGGTGAGGTTGATTCTGATCGCTACTTGCAAGTATTGACGTCCGCAATGAACAGTAGTTTGTCAGTACAAGATAGTTTAAAACTCGCACTTGGCGGTAGCAAAAAAATTAGCCCGGAAGATTGGAGCTTACTGGCAGATTATTCTTGGGATGATCCTGAACAAAAATTAGTAAATACCAAGGATGTCGTCAAAACTTTGTTACGTCTGTCTGAGTTGAGTCCACTTCCTGCAAATGCCACGCGCTTCTACTTCAAGGCACTGGCGATTACTGCGAGTGCAAAGCCTGCTACCTTGACTTCAAGTATCGATTCCACCAAAGCGTTGGATAAACTGATTAAAGCACTAGGCGATCAAAAAATTGCTCGAGATAATATGGATCTGGTAACTAGCGTGCCCGGTGAGTTGGTCGAGTTTTTGACTGCCGCAAAATCAGAGTCGCGTACCAAGCTGGTTACTGCATTGAATACAGCCTTGATCAAACTAGCAGACGATGTGAGTTTGTCTAAGACCGACAGACTGGGCGCGGTCAATGGTTTAGCTACCCTGGCAACACTAGACAATGCCAAGCCGGATGCTGCGTTTCTGAAGGATATACAAAAACGGGTAACCCAAATCGAACAAGCGACTACTGATGCGTATGAGCGTCAGTCGGTCGTCAATGCGGCGGCTCATACCTATGGGGCAGCCGGGATGATGGATGAATCCGACAATTTGTTAAAGGCTGAACTCAAGCGTTCTCATTCACCATACTATTTCATGTCTAGCTTAGCGTCCAATGCAAAGAAGCGAGGTGATAAGGCTGCTGCTGTCAATTGGTATGAGCAAGCCTACAACGCTGCAAAAGGCCCCGCTACTCGCTTGCAATGGGGCGCCAGTTATGTGAATAGTTTGATCGAGCTGGCACCAACTGAGGATGCCCGTATCGAAAAGGCGACCCAAAGCGTGCTGTCAGAAATCGGCGCAACTGAAAATGCTTTTTATGAGCGCAATCGCGCCTCGTTAGATCGTATGGGGAAAAAATTAATCGATTGGAATAAGGACGGCAAACATCAGGCATCATTCCAAAAAGTACGGGGGCAGCTAGACGGCATATGCGGTAAATTGCCTCCTAACGATCCTCAACGTGCAGTTTGTCAATCCATCTTAGTTAGTGCCAAGTCTTAAACATTGTTTGGACATCAGCTCTTAACTGGTAAGTACTGGAATCACCCCTGCACTGTTGCAGTCAAGGGTGATTTTTTATTTGTGGGTATTCTATGCTCGGTGAACATTGTGACTATATGCCTGCTGAAGAAATGCCTGAGCTGTCAGCATGACCTTACCGCGTTTGAATTTGAGAGAAGTTAATTTTATCCCAGCCTCAAAGCCACGATAAAAAATGCGACTCATGATCGACCTGCACAAGCTATATGGCGCGATATGGTGACGGGCTGTGTCCAGATTTCTATATTGAACGACCAGATAAGTATTGCTGCTTGAGGCGGTTAAACGTATGCCAACAAGATCGTGCCACTTAATCAGGTGCCCGTTCTCTGTATAGATTGTGATTCCCACATGGTCTATTTTTAAGGCCGGACCTTGCCATCGAATGTCTCTTATGCAGCGCCAGATAGTTGTTAAATACCAGGCTAACCAAGGCAACATTAAGAGCAAGCCAAAGCCTGCACCCAAGCTTTGGGACAACGCCAGAGAGAAATATCCTAGGGGTAACATGAATAGCGTCATTAGAAAAATAATGCCGATCGCCCAAGCGTGTGACTTATATAGCAGCAGAGGCTCGGGTAGATAGTCCGCTCGCTTACCGTTTGCATCGCTGCTGTCATCTGGCTGAAAAGGATCGACCTCTTTACGGCTTGATACCCAGATCAGAAATAAACCGAAGGTAATCCAAAATGCGACGACGAATAAAAATCCGATAGGATTAGTCGAAAACAAGACATCCTTGCTTCCACTCGCCATGCTAATTGATCCCTTGAGTAATGCTTTGATTGCCACCCAGAGACTGGCGAGTCCAAAGATAAACATGAATGTTGACGCAACGAGATTTCCAAATTTATTCATGTTGATGATCCTTAGATTTGTCTTCTAAGATGCACTGAGATAATTATCGGCACTCTTGGCGTTTATAGCCACAAGCCATCAGAAAAGTCAGACTCTTGGTAAGCTGAGTGAAGAATTTAGACCTCATATAACTCCAAAGGCAATCCATCTGGATCAGCAAAGAAAACAAAACGCTTGCCCGTATACTCATCAGTACGAATTGCTTCGACTGCGATGCCTAGTGATTTCAGGTGGCGCTTGCAGTGATCAATATCTCTTACTTCAAATGCCAGATGGCGCAGCCCCTGTGCTTCAGGATACGACGGACGAGGCGGTGCACCAGGGAATGAGAACAACTCAATCTGCGAGCCATCAGGCAATTGTAAATCCAGTTTGTACGAGTCACGTTCAGCACGAAAATGTTCGGCAATAATCTCCAGCCCCAGATACTCACTATAGAAGCGCTTAGAGACCTCGTAGTCAGAACAAATGATTGCAGCGTGATGAATACGGTTTAGCATTGGCGAGAACTCGTTTTTTGGGATGTGCATGCAGAAAGCAAATACTGAACGTCGTCAAAATCAAACAGCATATTTATGCAATAGAACGATATGCCCGACTCGATATCGATACCGAGTTATTGTCTGGATCTTTTGCATTAGCGAACTGATAGCCATTGGCTTGATGCGTGCTGCTAAAGGCAAGTCCGCGTTCTAAGCTTTGCGCTTTAAAAGCCTCAATATCCAGCACAGAAAAAACGAGTTTCACTCCAGCTTGCCCCAATTTCAAACTTTTTGCAGCCTGGTGTATCAAGATCATTGTTGATCCGTCTGGACTAACTAACTCTACCAATCCCTCTGACTCAGGTTTTGAACTAAAACCAAAAAACTGTTGATAGAAATCAGCAGTTTTTTGAATATCTTTTGCGTAAATCATGATGGCGTTGAGTTGAGGATTCATGGATATCCTGAATAAACCGGTGATGAATTTTTAATGCTTAGAAATTTTTTTAGAGATTAAGGTTCAATAAACTATTTAGATTTTTTTCGTCGAGATGCGAACAATATTGCTGGCATTAATACGATTGCAATTGTTCGCCCCAAACGTGATTCTAGATTCCAAAGGAACAGGACGATTGCCCCATAAATTAATAAGTAAATAAGATAAAAAATACTTGAAACTCCGACAGTCCAGCCGATAACTAATAAGAATAAAAAAACTAATATAAAACCAATTTTGTCATCGGTGGATTTTCGTTTCATCACGTTCGATTTCTTACTTTATTCAATATCGAAACCCATTTTATATGGAAAATGTATTCAACTCGATAGTCCATACCTAAGTAGATTTAGCTCACTCACTTCTTCGATTTCTCGATATCGCAATGCGTATCTAAAAACCGTAAAGCTCCGCTAAAACTACTGTCCCAATCGTCCAACAAATACGCATCGGCTTCTTGCACAAAATCATTCCATTCTTCTAGCAGACTGTCTTGCTTTTCATGGGGGGCGGCGGTTTTGATGAACTCGATTGCCAGCTCTGGATGAAAACCATCCTTGCGGATTTTTTTGACCAGTGTTTTTGCATTAGCTTCGGTCAGTACAGTCTTAGGCGCAGCGCCTGCAGACAGGCAGAAAAATACCGTGAGCAGGGCGTACACATCTGTTTTGCCTTTGGTCAGTTTGGTCCATTCTTTGGATACCAGCGCATCGTACTCTGAGGTGTCTTCTAGCTCATAGTCACGGATGAAATAGCGATCTTTTAGCTCGAATACGACGGCATCAAGCGCCAGACTAGCGCTTAGAATTTTAGGTAAATCATGGTCGCTGATTTCTTGTTGAATACGATCCGCAATGGCCTGGTATTCGGTGGGAATGGGTTCAAATATATCTTTAGTACGTTTGCTGATTTTGCCTTTTTTACGCACAGCGTCGATGAGTTTTGCAAACTCAACCTGATTGACTAAGCTTTCTTCCTTTTTACCCAGCATGCGTAATAACATCGCCGTACGTACGACGGATGTGGCATCGGCATCATGCTCTTGGAGCGCAGCGCGTGACAAACCCAATTGTTCTCCGAACCAGAATGCCGCAGCGATTTCTGTCGCATTGGTTTTGCGCTGTTCCAAGGTATTGAGATAATCGACGTCATTGTCTTTACGTGACCAGACTTCTAAAAAATCTTCTACCCGCCCTTTTTCCTCACGACCCAATAGCGCATATTCTGGCATGACGAATAGTGCTTTAAGCAAACCGGAGCCACCGCGTGATAGCGTTAGAAACGTATTGTCGCTAATCATCTTGGCGGCTAAAGTCAGGTCACCTTGTGTGCTTTGTTTCAGATATAAACTGACCAGATTGACGATACGTTTTTGCGCCATGTCGATTTCCGGACGCAGATATTTGCTACCAAATACCTCTGCCATCTGCACCATGCCTTTGGGTGCCTCGGTCTCTATGGCGCTAATTTTAGCGGCGCTGATGAGACCGTTTTTTACGCCAAAGCGTAAGGCACTTTCAAAGTAAGGACGGTTATCTAGCGTGGCAAGCTGAAAGCTGTTGTCGGACATAGGGCGAGTCAAATTCTTTAATTGAGATAGGTAAGAGCTAGGGTCTGTTAGCTGTTCATTGTTTCAACTGTTAACCCTTAAATCGCATTCTCGATTAATGGATAACAGACCCTAGGATTGAGTCGCTTTACAGGGCGGACTCCTCGTCATCATCTTTATCATCGCCGTCATCATTGTTCGGCTTATCGAGCTCATCTTCTTCCTCGCTCTCGGCCAATTCATCTGCGGCTAATTGCAGACTGGCTTTGTAGCGGGCGCGTAACTTCATCATCACTTCGCGGAAAATTTCTGGCAACTGATAACGTAATAAATACGTGACTTCCATCCAGTCATGATCGACCAGATTAGCCATGTCAGATGAAGAGCCGCGTGGCTCGTCGTCGCGGCTGATATGCATCAGGTCATCATCGAGTGCCTGAACTTTAGAATCGTCGCCGTAGTGGAATAAATCAAAGGTCGCATAGCGGTAAAAATGTTCGACCATTTCTGCTCTGTCGTACAGATAATCTACTAGCGCGTCGTAGCCGCCGTCGACTTCAGCAATTTCATACAAGAACTCCGCCGGATCGCCACCTTCGCGGAAGATGACGGAGTTGACCATGCTGCGCAATTGCTCATGGGTTTGATCGCCATAACGACGCTCCAGCACTACTGCTTGTGCGAACTGTTCTGGTGTGACCAGCAAGTTGACCAGCGACTCTTTCGACGCATCATATTCGCGGATAATCGCCAGCAAATCTTTAGCAGGAAAATCATCCAGCGCAGCTACCAGTGCTTTGTCGCCTTCAGTTTCTGCCAGTGTTGCCAAAGCAGATTCTGCACCGACGATGTCGCCGACTTTGATCAGGCTTTGCGCTTGTATCAGCGCGGGGTAGTACGTTTTTTTATCATCCATCTTCATTAATCCTTGCGATCAAAACCTTGTTCGGCCAAAAAGTCTGCGCCAGCCTCTTCTAAATCGTAACCATCTTCGCTGTCGCCGTCATCCATATCATTGCGTACGCCATGGACATCATGGACGCCGCCGTCTTGATGTTCAGCATCTTCATCCAGCTCTTCGTCAGAAGCGTTAGACGGGCTGACTGCGCGAGAGTCTTTGCTCTTATTCAGATATTCCAGTGCGGCGGCAATCACCATGAATTGGTCACCGTCTGCATGTCCGAGCACTGTTTTGCTGAGGGATTCCGCCCAGGGCTCTAAGCGCACGTCTTTGGACAGATCTTTCCAGTGCGGTAATTGACTGATCGGTTTAGAAATCAGTGACTCAACTTTTAAGGGATTCAGATATTTAAATGCATTATGGAAAGCGACTGCGACCATTTCTGGATTGCTCTTCATCATCGGCAACAAAAACGGCACCTGATCACGCTTCTCTTTGAGACGATGGCGCAGAACATCTTTGCCTTCAGAATCGCTGGTTAAATCTTCCAGTTCTGCCACATACACAGACTGGATGTCTTGAAAATATTGGGAAAGTTTCACTGCAGTACTCCTGATAAATAATTCTTCCAAATCTCGCTGGCGGTTTGCAGCGGATCGTCTAGCAAATTGCGGCGACGATTTTCGTCGTAAGCGGCACGCGCTGCGTCGTCCGATAAGACATCATAGGCCTCTTTGCATTCATGAAATTTTTGCGGCGCAAGGGCAGAGCTGTTGCGATCTGGATGAAACTCTGCCGCCTTCAGCCGGAAGGCTTTTTTTACCTCCGCTAAAGTCGCATTTGGCGTGATCCCCAGAACAAAATAGTAGTCTGTCATACAATCTCGTGTTGGGTTAGATGTTGCTATTGTTGAATATTCGGTTGAAACAAGTGAGTGCGATTTTGCTACTAAGCTTGTGGCACTAGGCGAAAAATTCAAATAGATTGATGGATAGCTTGCTGTTGTAGTCTGCGCTGACTGGTTTTGAACCAGTTTGATTTGTTCCGATTTGTTTTGACATTGCTCCGCATCATACCATTCTTGTGCTGGCTCATTGTTTTCAGCTATGGCAGCTTGGTTTATTTATGGATTGATTGTATAGCGACTTTGTTGTCATTTAGTTTAGATGTCCGCCAGTTTCTATGATGTCTTTTTCCAGGCTAAGGCTAGTTTGTATCGCGATCTGTAATCCTCTCACCATCGTCGCTAGTGCCATGCTGGGTGCATCTGCTGGTTGTGTACCAGCTTGTGCCACCTGCTCGGGCAGGTAAGGGATATGGATAAAGCCACCTCGCATCGTTTTTGGCTCAGTGGTTTGTGCCTCGGTAACAAGCGTACGCGTCGCCAGATGATGCATCAAGCCATAAAATAGATGGTTACAAACAAAGGTACCCGCAGTATTTGAGACAGCGGCGGGAATACCCGCAGCGCGAAGCTGATGCACGATGGCTTTGATCGGTAAGTTAGAAAAATAGGCCGCTGGGGCGCCGCTGATGACCGGATGATCGATCGGCTGCTCGCCTGCATTGTCGGCAATCCGCGCATCGTCGATGTTGATGGCGACGCGCTCAATCGAGATACCGCTTCTCCCGCCGGCCTGACCGACGCAGAGGATGATCGCCGGTTTTAAAGCGGTAATGGCTTGTTCTAACACCGTGATCGCCTTACCGAATACGCAGGGTAGCAATTGCGTCTTGATGCTAGCTCCTTGGCAGTGCCAATCGGCCAGTGCCTTAACTGCTTCCCATGAGGGATTGATGCTTTGCTGATCGAAGGCGTCAAAGCCGGTAATCAGGACGACAGTCGCGCTATTGTGATCATTGTCATCATTGTCATCATTGTGATCAATGTGAGATCGGCTCAATTGGCTCAATTGAATATACTCCCCATTTTATTTATTAAAAATGCCTTATTGTCCAATGATTATATGGACACTCTTAATATACTAGATACGAGTATATTAAGAGTCGTTTACTCAAGCTCACCGACATCGACATTATCATCAAGCCGATAGTCACCACGGTTGAAGGCGGCGATGACTTCTTGTGATTGCTGCAAATAAGATTCTGGCACCAGAATCCGTACGCCACCTAATGCCGCAGTCAGCAGGGTGTCGGTCTGCACCAGATTGTCGTCTGCGATCACGGCGGGGATGCCCGCAGCCACCAGACAACTCTGGACTATGCAAGCGTCGGTCGGGATATAGTAAGTCGCAACGGTAAATAGATTTCTGCTGAGATTGTCCTCATTCATGTCGCCTCCGGGGCTGTAGAAGTAAAAAGAGCTTAAACGCTTTTGGCGCTTAAGCTCTTTTTAATTTTTATATTGCTGCTTAGTTAGGCTGTTTAGTTAGATATCTACGCCTAAGCGTCTGGCATATTAAAAAAGCTTAGCTAGTTTTCTTTTCCCTAGCGACAAAATACAGCAGCAATACGATTAGCACATAAGGAATCATCGACAAGGCGTTTGAGTTGATACCCTCGTAGAAAGGATTATGCGCCGTTGCCCAGTCACCGATGGACTTATCAAAATTGGTCAGAATACCAGCGCTGAAAGCGATGAAGATACCGGCCAATGCACCGCCAGCAATGTAGCCTGAAGACAATAAGACGCCAGAACTACTATCGCCTGCAGCTTGCTTCTCTTCATCCGTCATTGTTTTGTAGCGATCTAGTTTGTTATTGCGACGATCTACCAACCAGCGAATCATCCCGCCGATAAACAAAGGTGCCGAGGAGGATAAAGGCAAATACACGCCAACCGCAAACGCCAATGAAGGGATGCCAGCCATTTCTAAAATCACGGCAATCATCACACCGAAGATCACCAGAGTCCAAGGTAATTTTTGATCCAAAATACCTTTGATGATGTAAGACATCAATACCGCTTTTGGCGCATCAAATTTAGCAACCTTGGTGCCATCCGGTAATTCTTTGTAAGTGCCGTTAATGCCTGGATCAACCATATAGACAACCTTGCCAGCATTGTCTACCAGATACTTGCCAGCAGGGCCGCCAACGGTATCGCTCTTTTGCCAGACTTTATAAGTTGCTTTATCTGCCTCAGCTTGTGTGCCGGTGAGTTGCGCTGTATCCGTCAGTTTGTTGACATCGGTGACCAGATTAGGTGCGACCTGTGCTGCTGGTACATAGGTGGTCGCGCTCTCATTGAGTTTAAGTAAGATCGGACCCAAAACCAAAGCAGAAGTGAGTGCTCCAGCCAAAATCGCAAACTGCTGCAAGCGTGGTGTTGCACCGACCAGATATCCGGTTTTTAAATCTTGTGAAGTTGAGCCAGCATTACTCGATGCGATACAGACAATCGCGCCGACCGATAATGCCGTCACATAATATTGTCCGCCAGTCCAGCCCATCAATAAAAAGATCAGGCAGGTAAACAGCAAAGTCGCCACAGTCATGCCGGAGATCGGGTTGGAGGATGAGCCGATTTCACCCGTCAGTCGGGATGACACCGTCGCGAATAAAAAGCCAAACACCAAAATCAAAATCGCACCGAGGATATTCATATGCAAAGGCGTTGCCGCGGTGATGATGGCAATAATCGCCAGCGAGCCAATGACGACCCATTTCATCGGAATATCTTGCTCAGTACGCAAAGTTGATCTGACTGCATTAGTGGTGTTGCGCATTCCCGCAATACCTTTGGACAGGCTGCGCCAGATTGTTGGCATGGCTCGCATCAAGCTGATTAAACCACCTGCAGCAACCGCGCCTGCGCCGATATACAAGATGTAAGAACTGCGGATAGCGCCAGGACTCATTGCGCTAATCAAGGTCGTGCCCGGGCTGACCGGCACAGTCAATGCATCACCGAAGAACTTGATCATCGGGATCAGCAACAAATAAGACATAACGCCGCCAGCCGCCATCGTTGATGCGATACGTGGGCCGATGACATAGCCGACACCAAGTAATTCCGGCGAAATTTCTGCGCCGATTGATCCTGCTTTTAACGGTGCGCCGAACGCGACTTCTGGCGTATCTTTCCAGCCGCGGAGAGCGACGTTGACGATTTTATACAGCAGACCAACACCAAAGCCAGCAAAAATAATTTTCGCGCGTTTACTGGCCTCAGCAAACGCATTAGGATTGTCGCCTTCGCCAGCCGCATCACGTGAGCTTTGATTAGCTGCAGCTTTTAATACTTCTGCGCAGGCAGTACCTTCGGGGTATTTCAGTTCTAAATGCTGGTCGACAATCAAGGTACGACGCATCGGTATCATCAATAAAATACCGAGCAATCCGCCCAATACACCAACCAGCATGACACGCCAGATTTCCAGATCAAAGCCCAGAATCAAAATCGCTGGCATCGTCACGCCAAGACCAAAGGCGATGGATTCACCCGCAGAGCCAGCAGTTTGGGTGATATTGTTTTCCAGAATAGTGGAATCTTTGCCACCCATTTTTTGGAATACGCGGAACAAGGTAATCGCGATCACCGACACTGGAATCGAAGCGCTGACCGTAAGGCCAACTTTTAACACCAGATACAAAGATGACGCACCAAAGATAATGCCCAGTACCACACCCATGATTAGGGCGCGGATGGTCATTTCTGGAAGTTGGGCTGATGCGGGAATGTAGGGCTTAAAGGCGGGTTGAACAGAGGTGTCGTTTGGCATTGTTTTACCTTGGTGTCAATCTAATAAAAACTACGCAAAAAAATTACGCAACATGAACTGGAAGACATTGTGTGTCCTAGCTCGGTTATTGGGAAATTCAAAAATCCGATAGATGTGCAGCGAGTTTTGTGGCTTGCGCTGTCTCTGTCAGAGAATTTTTAGAACTTACCTATTCCAGCCCGATTGGGGCAGAAGTGCTAATCGGGCATTATATGGCGACATCCCGGTAATTTCGCTCAAATTTCATGCTTGTTTAAATTTGGCAACACTGTGATGCCACGGATGACTGGATTGCGCCATGCCACCAAGGCCAGTAGCAGGGCGGCGACGCCCGCAAAACCGAGTGAGTAGCGTAAGCCAAGGTGCTCGCCCATCCAGCCGCCGATTAATGCACCGGGGCCGGCAGGTAGCAAAATCAGCCAGCGCATCGTGGACGTCATTCTGCCGAGCAGCGGTTCTGGAGTAACTGCTTGCCGCAACGCCAAAAAATTAATAAAAATCAGCACGCCACCAATAGAGAAGCACACCAGCATGATCGTGAAAGCAATTACGCCCCAGTAATCAATTGGTGCTATTGCCAGCAAAGACCAGCCAAACCCACAGATACTGATACCGAGCACCATGCAAGGGCCGGGGCCTATGCTACGGCTAATGCGATGACCATAGATACTGGCGATAACAGTACCGATCCCCATGCCCATATAACTGAGACCAACTGCTTGTTCTGATAAGCCCAAAGTGCGGGTAGCAAATAAAATTTGTACGACCAGCGCCGCGTTGTAGCAAAGCTGCCAGCCTCCGACGGTCGCTGCGAGGGAGACTAATAAAGGTTTATTCCAGACAAACTGAATACCTGCTTTAAGGTCATTCCAAAAATGCGCGCCCTCAATATCAGGTCTGACTTCATTGACTTTAATCCCACGTAAAATGGTGGCGGAACTGAGTAGTAATAATGCATCGGTCATCAGTGCCAGTGGTGCCCCCATTAGATTAATCAAGCTACCGGCAGCGGCTGGCCCCGCGATCTCTGCACCAGAGTTTGCCAGTGCATTTTTTGCAAACGCTTCTACCAGCCGTTCTCTGGGGACGATCTGGGTTAAAACGATTTGCGCGGCAGTACCTGATGTTGTATTAACTGCGCCAATAATAAAGCCGACCACATACAACCACATCATATTGATGGAACCTAACCACCAGACCAGCGGGACACTGGCGACCGCAATCGCTACCAAGATTTCACCGACGACGTACACGGGTAATTTGCGCACTCTGTCTAGCCACACCCCTGATGGCAGCGATAAAAACACAAATGGCAAGGTTTCCATAAAAGTCAAAATACCCATTTGAGTCGGCGTGGCATGCAATAAAATCGCAGCCGTCAAAGGCAGCGCCAGCATCGTCACTTGTGCACCAAGCGAGCTGATCAGTATCGACGTCCACAAGCGGCGATACACCAGATCGCGTAGTAAGTCAGTAGGAGCTAAGGTGAATCTTTGTAGCAGACGCTTTTTCATATTTTTATAGTATTAAACCGAGAATTTCTATTGTCGCTGTTCCAATAGAAATTCTCGGTTAAAAAAAGCCGGACAAAAAAGAGGGATGACGCTTAAAAATATTTTAGACAATTTCAGATTGTTATTAGTTAATTCCAAGCTGTAGAGCGGATATGTGCTGACTGATATTTCGCCTCTGCTAGCGTTTACAATAGCTGCCTTAGTGCGTGTATTCGTTCACTAAGATGTTCACGCTTAAGTTAACACTCAGTTCACGCTCGGTTCACTTATATTACACAGATTACAAAGATTAGAGAACACAAACATGTTTGAAAAACCTATCGTCATGATTGACTTTGAAACCTCAGGCATGAGCCCGGAACAAGGCGGTCGCGTGACCGAAGTTGCGGCGCTGCGGATCGTTGGCGATCAGGTGGTGGATCGTTATGTATCGCTGATCAATTGTAATGTCCGCATCTCCTCTTTTATTACTGAACTGACTGGCATTACCCAGGCGATGGTCAACAAAGCACCACCGGCATCAGAGGTGATTCCTGAGCTGGTCGAGTTTATTGGTAACGATACTTTAGCCGCCCATAACGCTAGTTTTGATGAGAAATTTTTGCAGGCAGAAAGTGATCGTTTAGGTCTATGGCCTAGTTACGATGGGGTCGTGTGTTCGGTCAAATTAGCGCGCCGGGTTTTCCCTGGATTGGATAGTTATTCACTCGGTCGTCTGGCATCATCTTTGGGTATCCGCTTTGCTGGCGCGGCGCATAGAGCAGAAGCTGATGCCGAAGTCGCCTCGGCTTTGCTGTTGCGCATTGCTGCCCATTTGGGTAAACAGTACGACATGCGCAGCGTTGATCCCCGCTTGCTACAAGAAATCAATAAACTCAGTGCGGCTAAAGTCGGTGCCTTTTTAAAAAAACAGACCGCAGTACCAGCGCCAAAATCCAGCATGCTTGTGCTGGATAAAATACAAGACAAACCAGTACAGCGCTACCGCCATTACAAAGGTGGCGTGTACGAATTATTGTATGAGGCAACGCAAGAGTCGGATTTGACACCAGTGATTGTGTACCGCTCACATAATGGTAGCGTCTGGACTCGTGCTAAAGACGTGTTTTTTGAAACCATAGAAGTGGATGGTATTAAGACGCCGCGCTTCGCTTTGATTGAAGATTAGTCAGATCCTAGCGAAGCACAAATCAGACTATCCTCTGCTTTAGCGCTTTCGGTAAATCGTATTGCGCGACACGCCCAAAGCACGGGCAGCAGCAGAGACATTACCGCCATGATTTTGCAACGCAGTTTGTATGGCCTGAATTTCTAAATCCTGTAACTTACCCTCACTGATGGTCTGCACTGATTGGATGGCCTGACCCGAGGATAAATCGTTAAAGACTGCTTGCTTGATGTCAGCTGTGACATGGCTTACATGGGTGACGGGCTGATCTAGCGTCGGTTGATACTCGGTCAGCGTCGTGATTTCCTCTAAAAAATCCTCCGGTAAATGTTCACGACAAATTTGATGATTGTCGCCAGCCATCAACATCGCCGTGCGTAAAAGGTTGTTGAGTTGGCGTAAATTGCCGGGCCAGCGGTGGTGCTTAAATAACTGCATGACATCGCTAGAAATTTGGTAGGGTCTGCCGTTTTTATGGCGCGACCGATTTTCTTCGGTCAGCATTTTTTGAGCTAGCACCGCCATATCAGAACGTTCGCGCAAAGCGGGCAGTTTTAAGACCAGCCCATTCAGCCGGTAGTACAGGTCCTCGCGGAATTCACCTTTGGCAATCAGCTCGCGCAGATTACGGTGGGTTGCACAGATCAGTTTTACATCGACATGAATAGATTTATTTCCACCTAGCGGCATCACGCTGCGCTCTTGCAATACCCGGAGTAATCGAGCTTGCATACTTAAGGGCATATCACCGATTTCATCTAAAAATAAAGTGCCGCCATGCGCTTGCTGGATTTTGCCGATGCTACCTTTTTTTCGTGCGCCGGTGAATGCGCCATCTTCATAACCAAATAATTCTGATTCAATTAAGGTCTCTGGAATCGAGGCGCAATTAACTGCGATGAATGCAGCTTGTCGTCGGGATGAATCTTGATGTATTGCCTGAGCCAACAGCTCTTTGCCCGTACCTGTTTCGCCCGTGATCAGCAAGCTGATATCGTGCTCGGCGACTTTGCTTATTTTATTGATTAAATTAGCGATCAGCGGATCGCCCGTGTTTAGGGCTTGTAGTTTTGAGCTATTTGAGGGGCTATTTTGTGAACTGTAATTCGCTGCTGGATGATGGTTTTCTGAAGCCTTTTGGTAGTCTTGTCGTTCTTGTTCTTGTCCTTGCGCGTATTGTGAGAAGCTATTTTTCAGCTTAAGTTCCGCGCGTGCTGATACCCGCACTCCGCCCGGTAATGAGAGCGATAAAAATTGTGCAGTCGCGTTGCGATAATGATCCAGCAGCGATGACAAGGCGACCCCAAACAGCGAGCTAAAACTATGCGCGCTTCCATTTGAAGTCAAGGACGCTAATGGCAATCCAAGCTGGAATAAGGCACTACGATTTGCCGATAAAAAACGTCCGTCTGGTGTAAAGCAGGCGATACCCTCCATCAAGGTGCCGATAAACTCAGGTCGTGCATGGAAGTGCAGGGTGATAGCGTCTTCAAATGTGGCGGAGAACAACTGGTTCTCTATCATCTGAGCCGACATACGGACTAATGCCATCGTATGTTTGTGAAAGCTGCGGTAGTCGCCAGTGACGTCAAGTACTCCTAACACTTTGTCTTGGTAGTCAAAAATCGGCGCGGCAGAACATGTCAGAAAATGATTGGCTTGCAGATAATGATCGCTGCCGTGGATTAAAGTAGGCGCGGCCTCAGCCAATGCGGTGCCGATTGCGTTGGTACCTTTGCTATGCTCTGCCCACATCACTCCTGGGCGTATCGCTACCTGATCTGCTTTTTGCAAAAAATCTTTGTCGCCAAACGCATGCAAGATGTGGCCGTTGGCATCTGTCAGCAACACCATGCTGTGGGTATCAATAATCTGCTCATATAGCGTTTCCATCACTGGTAGCGCATAGGTGTGCAAAGCATGATTTTGTTCCATCAGCAGCGCCAGTTCTTTATTGCTCAAACTGCTGAAGTCAGGTGCGGCTTTACGCTCTAAACCATAAGCGGCAGAACGCAAATGCGACGCGGCTAATAATTCGGGATGGGTTCCGGCAGAGATAAATCTGTTGGATTGGCTGGGTGATAGCGGTGTCGCTTGCGCACCGTCGTTGCCTCGCTCCATGATCTGGCGCATTTCTGGACTCCGTATAGAGGATGGGTCTGTATGCTTTTTTAATCGTTGTAATGGAAACTTCTAAAAACCCCTTAATCGAGCGCATCGCGTTGTTGTAAAGCCTCGCAATACCGACGTATTGCTACGTTTACGCCTAGCGCTGCATCTCGATTAAGGGGTTTTTACAAGCTTCCTAATGTAACACTACTGATTTATTTTCGCATCCGCTTGCTGGTCTGTCGGTCAGCACACTTTGGCAAACTTTTAAAATATTTCATATTTATTTATACTGTGGGTAAGTATATTTAGTTGTCCATATATTATTTGGTCTATAGGGCGTTTTTTATAAAAATTGGGGGGAGTATCTGATTTTTTATGTGTAAAGACTAAATAATTTGTTACTAAAATAGTGCTGCCATCAACTTGTACGGATACAGCCACATTTTATAAGCACCGCCAAAACATTACTTGAATGGCATAACTTTTGCCTAACATCATCCAGCAGCACTTAGTGTGTACCAAGGTGTTCCAAATTGTCACAATAAAATCAGGAGATAAAGATGGCTATCGGTTTCAATATAAATGGCAAAGCAGTGTCGTCCAGTTCGGAAGTGGATACCCCGTTGCTATGGGTAATCCGTGATGAACTTGGTTTGACCGGGACGAAATTTGGCTGTGGCATGGCGCTTTGCGGCGCTTGCACTGTGCATCTGGATGGCGTGCCCGTCCGTTCTTGCCAGACGCCGGTATCGTCGGTCGAAGGTAAAAAAATTGCGACCATCGAATCACTCTCTGCGGACAATTCCCACGTATTACAAAAAGCCTGGATCGCGCATGACGTACCGCAATGTGGTTACTGCCAATCGGGTCAACTGATGAGCGCCGCCGCTTTGCTGGCCTCGAATAAAAACCCCAGCGATACCGATATCGACAACGCCATGAGCGGTAACATCTGCCGCTGTGGAACCTATAACCGTATTCGTGCTGCGATTAAGTCTGCCGCTGCCGAAATGCGTAAAACAGCTTGAGGGGCGCGCCATGACAACTACTAGACGCAGTTTCCTTAAAACTTCCGCTTTAGCTGGTGGTGGCTTGATGCTTGGCATCAGCTTACCAAGCGTCGTGGGTGTGAGTGACGCGCAGGCCGCGGGTACTTTATATACTCCAAATGCATGGGTGCACATCGCTGACGACAATACGATTACCCTGATCTCCGCCCGTTCTGAAATGGGGCAGGGCGTGTACACCTCCATGCCGATGTTGATTGCAGAAGAGCTGGATGTTGAGCTAAAAAATATCAAGGTAGAAATCGCTCCTCCCAACGCTGCTTACACCAATAGTTTGCTCGGTGCACAAATCACCGGTGGCTCTACCTCAGTACGCGACGCATGGGAAAAATTGCGTATAGGCGGGGCCCAGGTCCGCATGATGCTGGTATCTGCCGCAGCGAATAAATGGGGTGTTGATGCCGCCAAGTTAAGCACCAGCAATGGTATGGTCAAAGGTCCTGACGGTAAGCAAGCCAGCTATGGCGAACTGGCTGAGGCGGCATCCAAATTACCGGTTCCTAAAGATGTCGTGTTGCGTGATCCTAAAGATTTCAAGATCATCGGCAAAGCGACTAAACGCTTAGATACACCGAATAAAGTGAACGGCAAAATCCAGTACGGGATTGATGTTGTCTTGCCTGATATGGTGTACGCATCCTTAGAGCAATGCCCGGTGATTGGTGGTACGGTCAAGAGCTATGATGCGACCAAAGCACGTAGCATGCCCGGCGTGATTGATGTGGTGCAGATACCCGATGGCGTCGCCGTGGTAGCGAACAGCTACTGGCGTGCGAAAAAAGCACGTGAGACTTTAGTTGTTCAGTGGGATGAAGGTAGTGTTGCAAAATTGAACAATGCCAACATGATGGCTGGCATCCGTGCTGCTGCCGCGACTGGTAAAAAAATCAGCATCAAAAAAACCGGTGGTGATGTTGATGTCGCCATGAAAGGCGCAGCCAAAACACTGAAGGCAGAATACAGCTCGCCTTTATTAGCGCATGCAACCTTGGAGCCGATGAACTTTACGGCCGACTTCAAAGACGGTAAATGTTTGTTGATCGGACCTACTCAGTTCCAGCAAGGCGCGCAAGGTGCCGTCGCTGCCGCATTGGCGATCAAGCCAGAAGACATCACGCTTAAAACGACCTTCCTCGGCGGTGGTTTTGGTCGTCGCCTGGAGTTAGATTTTATCGTGCAGGCGGCGCAGATTTCTAAAGCAGTTGGCAAGCCTGTCAAACTGTTATGGACGCGTGAGGATGATACGACGCACGATTTCTATCGTCCTATGGCGCTCAACCGGATGGCAGCAGGGCTGGATGCGAAAGGTAAACCGGTTGCACTGACGTTTGAACTGACCTCACAGTCTGTGACCCAACGTGCATTTGGCTTGCCAAAAGATACGCTCGATCCGTTTATGGCAGAAGCCTCAGTCGTGCCGTATGACATTCCAAACATGACGCAAGACTTGTACATCCATGATGCGGGTTTGCGTGTCGGTTACTGGCGCTCAGTCAGCCATGCACTGAATGCATTTCCGAACGAGAGTTTTGTCGATGAAATGGCGAAAGCTGCAGGTAAAGATCCCTATGCTTTCCGTATGTCGCTGCTGGACAAGCAACCCCGTTTTGCCAACATCTTAAAACAGGCAGCAACTAAAGCAGGCTGGGGCAAGCCCTTGCCCGCAGGCCATAAGCTAGGTATTGCGTTGATGGAGGGTTACGATACTTACATGGCGCAAATTGCCGAGATATCTGTCAATAAAGCGCATGAAATCAAAGTGCACAAAGTTACGGTAGTCGCTGATCTCGGGCACATGGTCAACCCCGATACGGTCGAGGCACAAATCCAGTCCAGCATTGCCTTCGGACTGACTGCCGCCTTGTATGGTGACATCACCTTAGAAAATGGACGCGTGCAGCAAACCAACTTCCATAACTATCCTGTCTTACGCATGTATGAAATGCCTAAGATCAATGTGACCTTAGTACAAAGCACCGAAAAACCAGGCGGTATCGGTGAACCGGCAACTGCATTGATCGGGCCTGCCGTAGCGAATGCCTTATTCGCTGCTACTGGCAAACGCTTGCGTAGTTTGCCTTTGACACCAGAGAAAATCGCTGCCGCATAGCAATTGTGCGCTAAAGGGCGACTAAGTGGATTCAGCGTAGAATAATTCACTTAGTCGTATCTCATCCACTATTTCAGCGATTTCATCCTGCATACGTTATGCGGCTTCCAAGGCAAAAATGGCCTGGAAGCCGCATAAGTACTGCACCCTCATTTTGGATTGCCATGGACAGTATTGATCTGGAAGTGCTAAAAGTCTGCGCCTTATGGCTACAGGCCGGACGCAAATGCGAGTTGGTTACCGTCATCAAAACCTGGGGTTCTAGTCCCAGACCAGAAGGTGCCATGCTGGCGATTTGTGATGACGGACAAGTAGTCGGCTCCGTTTCTGGCGGTTGTATCGAAGACGATTTGATTGAACGTGTCAGGCAAGAAGGCATACAACGTACCTTGCCAGAGATCGTCACTTACGGCATCACCGCCGATGAGGCGCATCGTTTTGGCTTGCCCTGTGGCGGCACGATACAACTGGCATTAGAACCTTTATCCGCGCACAGCCGGATTTCAGAATTACTACAAAGATTAGCGCAACATGAGTTGGTGGCTCGCAGATTAGATTTGCATACTGGTGAGGTCAGACTCGATCTGGCGAAGTCGGCGATGAGCTTACAGATTTCAGAAACAGCACTTACGACGATACATGGCCCACGCTGGCGTTTGCTGATTATCGGTGCCGGGCAACTGTCCCGCTTCCTCGCCAGCATTGCGGTCGGCATGGATTACCACGTCACCGTTTGCGACCCCAGAGAAGAATACCGCGCAGGATGGCAAGTAGAAGGCGTACAAGTCGTGCACGCCATGCCAGATGATCTGGTGCAGGAGATGCAATTAGATAGCCGCAGCGCAGTAGTCGCCTTAACTCATGATCCCAAGCTGGACGATTTAGCGCTGATGGAAGCTTTAAAATCCGATGCTTTCTATGTCGGTGCCATCGGCTCCCGCGCCAACAACAGCAAACGGCGAGAAAGACTCAAAGAATTCGACGTTAGCGATGCACAACTCGCCAAACTGCATGGCCCGATTGGCCTATACATCGGTAGTAAAACCCCGGCAGAAATTGCGATTTCCATCTTGGCTGAAATGACCGCGGTGAAGAACAATATTCATTTGCCGGTAGAAGTGCAGGTTGAGTATGCCAAGCATGCTGCGGCGCAAATGGAAACAGAGCCAAGTTGTGGCTTATGAAAACTTGTAAATCTCTATTTTGATGTCTTCATTGTGTTGAAAGCGGTGTGCAATCTGCATATGTAGTTTTTTTTGTGTCAATTTCGCGTAAAATCCTATCCAAAATCAAACCAACCTGGGTAGAAAACACATGAGTATTAAAGCCGATAAATGGATACGCCGTATGGCGCAAGAGCATGCCATGATTGAGCCGTTTGAGCCGGGGCAGGTGCGTTTGCGTGGTGAGGAGAAGATTGTTAGTTACGGTACTTCTTCTTATGGTTACGATATTCGTTGCGCTGACGAGTTTAAGATTTTTACTAATATCAACAGCACAATCGTCGATCCTAAGAATTTTGATGAGAAGTCGTTTGTCGACTTTAAAGGCGATGTCTGCATCATTCCGCCCAATTCATTTGCACTTGCCAGAACCATGGAGTACTTCCGCATTCCGCGTAGCGTATTGACGATCTGCCTTGGTAAGTCAACCTATGCACGTTGCGGCATCATCGTGAATGTGACGCCGTTTGAGCCAGAGTGGGAAGGTTATGTGACTTTGGAATTCTCTAACACGACGCCATTGCCAGCCAAGATTTATGCGGGTGAGGGTTGTGCTCAGGTCTTGTTTTTTGAGAGCGATGAAATTTGCGAAACATCGTACAAAGATCGTGGCGGAAAATACCAAGGTCAGCAGGGCGTTACTTTGCCAAGGGCTTAATTCTTTTACTGTACTCGTATTCAAAATACACTTCATCAAACACATTAGTGCGCCAGAATCGGCGCGCTAATGTCGTACCTAATACACCTAATACGTCTTCTCTTTCAGTCCTTCACTTAGCTCTTAACTCAGTCCCAAGGCCGATCTCTATGTTGCTGCCCCAGCTGTGTTGGCTGTCGCCTAATATATCAGGATGCTGCGTGCTAAGCTGTTAGCCCGATTACGTTTGAGCGCATTATGTTGATACCTGACTCACTTGACTACCAGTCTATTCTTGAAACGATTTATGCTGAGGTGCAGCCTTTGCTTTCGCAAGGTAAGGTTGCCAGTTATATTCCGCAACTTTCTCAAGTATCTCCGTATCAATTTGGTATGGCGATTTATGGTCTGGATGGGCGCAGGTTTTCTATCGGTGCTGCGCAAGAAAAATTCTCATTGCAGAGTGTAACTAAATTATTTGCTTTGGCGCTGGCGTTTTCGCGTGAAGGGGATGCGATCTGGGCGCGGGTCGGGCGCGAACCTTCCGGTAATCCGTTCAATTCTTTGGTGCAGCTGGAGTATGAGCGAGGTAAGCCACGTAATCCGTTCATCAATGCGGGTGCTCTGGTAATTAACGATATTTTATCGACTCGATTTGTACAGTCAGACATTGCGGTATTGCAGTTTGCGCGTTTGATTGCAGATCAAGTGACGGTTGATTTTGATGTGGTCGTTGCGCAGTCTGAGCGCGAAACAGCGCATAGAAATTATGCCATCGCACATTTGATGAAGGATTTTGGCAATTTGTATAATCCGGTCAAAACGGTGATTGATAGTTACTGCCGTCAGTGCTCTATCACCATGACTTGTGAGGAGTTGGCGAAGGCGGGTAGTTTTCTGGCACAACATGGCACGATACCCTGGAGCGGCCAGCAAATCTTGGACGCCAGTTCTGCCAAACGTTTAAACGCCTTAATGCTGACTTGCGGCACTTATGATGCCGCAGGTGATTTTGCCTACCGCGTGGGTTTGCCGGCAAAGAGTGGTGTCGGTGGTGGGATTTTGGCGATTGTGCCGGGTGAGTTGTCGGTGGCAGTGTGGTCGCCAGGATTAGACCCGACCGGTAATTCTTTAGCTGGCACGTATGCTTTGGAGCGCTTTACTACCTTGACCGCACGATCTATCTTTTAAAAAAACTCCCTGACCTTTGATTGCATGAGTAAATCATACTTCATATGAGTATATTTAATTGTCCATATAATCATTGGTCTATAGGGTATTTTTATTAAAAATGCAGGGGAGTATATTGAATTATTCTAAAAAATATACGCAAAACCAACCAGATTTTTCCATCGATGAAGAATAGCTGAATTGATTTTGCGCAGATCGTATTGAGTCCGCCTATCGTCCTTAGCTCATAAAGCCTAAGTTCTGGTTGCTAAAGTTTTTAATGTTTGGGAACACGTCGCTAATTTGGGTAGCACTGAGGCCAAACCAGCTAGCTAGCGTTGCACCGTACTGATCAACCGAGAACTGTGGCAACAAACTACCTGAGCCTACGTCTTGCGTATGTTTTAGTCCGGTGACGGGGAAGGTGCCGTAAATATTATTGCCTTTGACTGCGCCACCAACGATAAAGTGGTGCGAGCCCCAACCGTGATCGGTGCCGTCGCCATTGCTGGTAAAGGTACGACCAAAATCGGATGCGGTAAAAAGTGTGGCTGCGCTGCGCAAGTCAGTGCCTTGCAGATTACCCATGATGCCATCGAAATAAGCAATAGCATGCGAAAGCCTTGCCATCAGATCGGCTTGATTAGCACGCTGAAAATCATGCGTATCGAAACCACCCATACTGACAAAAAATACTTGCCGTTTCGCACCCAAGGCATTGCGACCGGCGATGATGCGTGCCACGGTTTGTAATTGCACTGCTAATGAATTAGTCGCCAACACGCCGGTATTGGGGTTGGTATATTGGGTAGGGTTGGGCACGCCGGTTGGCCCCGCGACCGCCATTGCCGGGCTAAGTATACTTTGCGCATTGATGGAGCGATTGGTGACTGCCGCATGTTCCTTTTGAAACAAGTGCGGATTATCGGCAGTGATAATTGCTTTCAGCGGATTGGCACCTGCCGTTGATCCAAACAGGGCACCACTCAGACCACCGATCGGTACTGCACCTGAGGAGCTGATCTGATATTGATTGACCGTTTTACCCGCTAAAAAAACAGCATTGCCAGAGGCAGAGATGGAGGTGAAAATCGGGTTGCTATTATTCGCCGCCATCAAGTCACCCATGCGCCCGCCCCAGCCATACGCCGCACCTTCTGGCGCGTAGGCTTGCCATAAGGACTGCTGATCATTGTGTGAGAACAGTTTGGGTGGCAATGGCACGCTGGCAGCTTTATATTGCGCTAAGGTCGTTGGTACGATCAGCGGTGCAACGTTGCTGATAATGGCAGCCCGGCCGTTGTCAAACAGCCCTTTTAATTCTACTAAATTAGGGTGCAGCGCAAAGCTGCGTCCGGCTTGTGTCGTCGCGGGCGTGATTGGTAATACGCCGCCCGGCGCACCGACTGCCGGCAATGCGATGGAGCCAGTGTCCGTGGTCGTTCTTACTGAAAGATATTGGGTCCACGAGGTGCTGTCCGTTGCCAGCACCGTGTTGCCGTGATCGTTACCGCCATTCATAAAGAGGCAAATCAAGGCTTTGTAATCTGTGGGTGCAGATTGTGCTGCGGCAGATGCCATGGTGGCGAGGTTGATCGCGAAAGGGGCAGTGGTTGCGCCGACGACCGATAACATCGACGACATGCGCAAAAATTCACGACGAGAAGCATTCATTTTATGGCTCATGTTGGGCTCCGCTTATTTTTGTACGATATATTCAGGGGACGCCATCGTCAGAAAAATACTGAGATAGACACGATTTTTTCTGGCGGTATCGGCCGCAGTGGTGCTGGTGGTCGAGATCGCGACCGAGTTGACCGCAGCCAGTATCTGGCTGCGCAAAGTAGCACTCATCTGATTGGATGTCAGCAACAGACTTACCTGATCCAATAGTTTGTCCGGTGTATCTGCCAGTGCAATCAAATTAGTGTAATCGGCTTTGACATCACGTGAAGAACCGGTCCCGTTGGGGATGACATCGCGCATAAAATTTAAATATCCGACCACCGAGGTTTCTCCGGTGATTTGGAATTCTGGCGCAACTAGCTGGGGCGCGGAGGTAGCCAGACTGGTGTTGGGTGGCACGTAACCTGGACGATAAAAATTGAAGACCGATGATGAGCGCATCGGCGTTTGCCCCAATGCGCTGAGCGGATCGTCCAGGCTGCCAAGTAAGAAGCGTTTGGAGGTCGATGCCACATTAAACGAGCGCATCCAGTTTGCCAGCCTGACTACCGGTTCACGTAATTTTCCAGCGGTGGTTGTGGTGCTGCTGACGTCGGTACGGGCTTCAGTATCTAACAAAACAGCTTTAATGACGGCCTTCATATCACCGCGTACACCTTGGCCATTATCGGCAAATACCGCAGCGACCCTACCAACATATTGCGGACTAGGGTTGCTGGTAATCAGGCGTTGTATCAATTGTTTGCTAAAAAACGGAGCAGTATTCGGGTGATTGAATAAAGTATCCAGGGCGACTTTTAAACTTGCTTCTGGATTCGCAGTAGATTGGGCTGGCACCGTCGTTTTTAAAAATGCTTTTTCAGAAGTGGAATGAAATTTTGGATAGCTCTGCATCGGCTGCCAATCACGATTCGCATCTGGCGTACCGCCAAAGAAGCGACTATCTGATTTGTCCGGACCTGCCCAGCTCCAACCGGTAAATACTTTTGCCATGCCAGTAATATCAGCACTGGTGTAAGTTTCTGTCGGTTTTCCATCAGTGAGCTTCAATGTGCCGTCCGGGTTCAGATCATATAAACCAATGGTCAGCAATTGCATTACTTCGCGGGCATAATTTTCGTCTGGGGTGCGGGTACCAGATTCTTTTTGATTACGGATTGATGTCAGGTAAATCCCCATCATCGGATGTAAAGTGACGTCTTCTAATAGTTTGCGGAAATTACCAAAAGCGTCGCTACCCAAGGTGTCGTAGTAAGAAGCGACACCACGCGGGAAATTGGCAACAGTACTGTCTTGGAACGACACTACAAAAATTTGTGATAACGCAAAGGCCATGCGCTGACGTAGTTGATCTTGACCAGTCACGGCTTGCTGCCAGAATGATTCGAAAAATTGGTTTTGATTGATCGTGGTACCTGCGGGCAGTGTCGCGCTAATGCTGTCCATATAAGTACGATGCAGAGTTTGCGGAAGCGTGAACTGGGTGTCAATCCAACTGCTGTAGCCACTAGCGACCACGCTATTGATGTCCGCTGTCGTTGCGCCAAAGGTTGCTTGTCCTAATATGCGGGATGCCTGCGCCTGGGTCGGTGGCACTACAACAACTGGTGGTGCGACCGAGGTTCCGCCGCCGCTATTGGTGCCGGAACCGCCACCGCCGCCGCATGATGCGAGTAGAGCGAGCAGGGCGCTGGTGGCAGTTAATTTAATCAAACGATACGGCATGATGCATCTCCGTTGAATAGGTACTTAATAGGGGTAAGAGATGTGGGCTTGTGCAAAATCTCGTTGAATTTCGTTGAAATTCAGAGACATGTAAGCCCTCTTCATTTATAGGTAATGCGACTGCGATACAAAGGAATCTTATAGAAAAATTTTACGGAGTAATTTTAATATACTCCCAGTTAATTATTAAAAAAATGCCGTATTGTCCAATGATTATATGGACAATTAAAATATACTTACTATGAGTATATTTTTCAGAGTGTCTGTGCTAGGTGGCACTTCTAGGCACTTGTGTTATTTAAATCATATTTTCTGTAACAGCAATCTTCCGCATTTTACGATTAAATTATGTAAGGCTGATTACCCCAACCCCGGTCGCAAACAAGTGGTTAAAAATGGTATTTACGCTTTCTTACACATTAGCATAAATTTCCACATGGAAATACCGCCTGAAGATGACGAATAAAAACCCTAGGGGGGCGACATAAATGTGGGAACAAAATACAACAGAAGCCGAGATGATTTAGGCGGACTAAATTTTTATTAGTGCCAGATTGTCATTCAATTTCTGCCAATGTTTGGTGTACAAACGCAGACAAAATTAATTTGGACTGGGTTGGCACATCAATAAATTCAAAACCATAGCGATATTCGTCGCCAGTTTCTGTGGGAGATATGGATCGCAATATTACTTTCAGTACCAAAAACTCATCGTTGCCTGCCGCATTAACTTTGAACTTGAGAGTGCCAAGATCGTTCTTTTTACCGATCAATTTTTTCATCACGCCAGAACTGCCACCCATACTCAAATCGCCTAGGGTTGCTGCCGCAGTTTGCTCTGGTTCTCCAATCGAGACGGCGGCGACAATTTTCACATTGGCGCGGGAGTTTTGTCGTATTGTCGTACAGCGTACTTGTTTGGGGTAAGACAAATGCAGGTAGGCATACGGCGTGAATACCGACTTGATCGCTGAGGCAGTGAAGGCATACGCTTTTTTGCCGGGGAACGCTCGCACGATAAAGGTCTGGCCATCTCTGATCAAGGCACCTTTGCCATCCATCATAGGTGGACTCACCATGATGGATTTGTTTTTAACAAAACCGATCAGGCGCACGGTATACCTGAGAGCAGCATTGTCATGCACTTGCAGATAGAAAATTTCTCCAACGTGCCAGCGCACGCTATCCAACTCCATTAACTCATCTTTATTTAGCTCAGATACCGGCGGTTTTGCGACCGCTGCGGGTGGTTTGCTTAAGGTGGAAATCGGCGGCGAAGATTTTTTTCCGACCTCGGACCAAAGCGCATCCGAGCAATACCCATTTTCAATCAAATCAGTTAGTTGTCTTTCGCTATTGACGATACAACCAGAGTCGAGCAACAAATTGCCCCAAGCATCGTAGATTGGCCAAGGTGATGCTTCACCAATTTTGAGTTCTGTTTTTTTAATCGGTACTAATGTGGACAATTCATTCATGCAATACCTTTGCCGCTCATAGAGAGTTGAGCTTTATTGTATCCTGAAAAACACAATATAAAGATAGGACTTACGCAAAACTGCCCCAGCTGCGTTGCATCGCCTGAACTGAAAAAAGCACTTGTGGCTTACAAGTGCTTTTTTCTCAATGCGTGATCGCAGTAGTCGTTGAATATCAACTTCGTCCCAACTTCGTCTCAGTTGATTCTTAGCTGAATTTCAGCTGAGTTTTGTTTTGATCTCAGTTTATTCGCCAAGCTCAGCACCTAATCTGACGCAATCTACAAAATAACCGCGCTTGCCATCCACTTCTGCTTTAACTAAACCATGGCAGTCGGTTTCAAAGCCAGGAAATTTCTCGTTAAAGTCACGAACAAATTTGAGGTAATCAACAATGGTTTTATTGAAGCGCTCACCCGGAATCAACAAGGGAATACCTGGTGGGTAAGGCGTCAATAGAATTGCTGTGACACGACCTTCCAGATCATTGATGGCAACCCGTTCTATCTCACGATGTGCCATTTTGGCAAAGGCATCAGACGGTTTCATCGCTGGTTGCATGTCGGACAAATACATCTCGGTTGTCAGGCGTGCGACGTCACTGGCTTTATATACTTCATGAATGCTTTGCGATAAATCCTTCAGACCAATTTGTTCATAACGCGGATTGGCTGCGGCGAATTCTGGCAAGATGCGCCACATCGGCTGGTTCTTGTCGTAATCATCTTTAAACTGCTGCAAAGCTGTCAGCAAAGTATTCCAACGACCTTTGGTGATACCAATGGTGAACATAATAAAGAAGGAATACAAACCCGCTTTTTCGACAATAACGCCGTGCTCTGCAAGATACTTGGTGACGATCGATGCGGGGATACCTGTTGCGCTAAAGTTACCCTCTAACGACAGACCTGGCGTAACAATCGTCGCCTTGATCGGATCAAGCATGTTGAAGCCTGGCGCAAGTTTGCCGAAGCCATGCCAGTCATCTTCGGCATTAATCATCCAGTCATCGCGCGATGCCATGCCATTTTCTGACAAGGTATCTGGACCCCAGACCTGGAACCACCAATCTTTGCCCCATTCTTGATCTACCTTGCGCATGGCGCGGCGGAAATCCAGTGCTTCTAAAATAGATTCCTCAACCAAGGCGGTACCGCCTGGGGCCTCCATCATCGCTGCTGCGACGTCGCACGAGGCGATGATCGAGTATTGCGGTGAGGTTGATGTGTGCATCAGATAGGCTTCGTTAAAACTGTCTTTATCGAGTTTGACTGTTTCTGACTCACGCACCAAGATTTGCGATGCCTGCGAAATGCCGGCCAGCAGTTTGTGGGTCGATTGCGTAGAAAAAATCATCGATTTTTTAGCGCGCGGACGGTCTTTGCCAATCGCATGCATGTCTTGATAAAACGGGTGGAAAGTCGCATGTGGCAACCAGGCTTCATCAAAATGCAGCGTGTCGATTTCGCCATCCAGCAAATCTTTGAGTGTCTCTACGTTGTACAACACGCCATCATAGGTGGATTGTGTGATCGTCAGGATACGTGGTTTTTTGTTCTTCGCATTGCGTGCAAAGGGATTAGCCTCAATCTTTTTACGGATGCTTTCCATGCTGAATTCTTCTAGCGGAATCGGCCCGATAATGCCAAGGTGATTACGGGTTGGCATTAGGAAAACCGGAATCGCGCCGCACATGATGATGGAGTGCAAAATCGACTTATGGCAGTTACGATCTACCACGACGATGTCGCCGGGCGCCACTGTGGAGTGCCACACCATCTTATTACTGGTGCTGGTGCCGTTGGTCACAAAATAGCAGTGATCTGCATTAAAAATACGCGCTGCATTGCGCTCAGATGCGGCAACTGGACCGGTATGATCCAGCAATTGCCCCAGCTCTTCGACTGCATTACAAACGTCGGCACGCAACATGTTTTCACCAAAAAATTGATGAAACATCTGGCCGATAGGTGATTTTAAAAATGCGACGCCACCGGAGTGACCAGGGCAATGCCATGAATACGAACCATCATTCGCGTAATGCACCAGCGCACGGAAAAACGGCGGTGACAAACCATCTAAGTAAGATTTGGCTTCACGGATAATATGACGCGCGACGAACTCTGGCGTATCTTCAAACATGTGAATAAAGCCATGTAGCTCACGCAGAATATCGTTAGGGATATGGCGTGAAGTACGGGTTTCGCCATACAAATAAATCGGGATATCGGCATTTTTGTAGCGGATTTCTTCGACAAAGGCACGCAGGGATTTAAGTGCATGATCTGTTTCTTCATCGGTACCATCGCCAAATTCTTCATCGTCAATGGACAGAATAAAAGCCGAGGCGCGCGATTGTTGCTGCGCAAATTGCGACAAATCGCCATAGCTGGTTACGCCCAGCACTTCCATGCCTTCTTTTTCCATCGCGTCTGCAAGAGCGCGTATGCCAAGGCCAGAGGTATTTTCGGAACGGAAATCTTCGTCAATGATGACGATGGGGAAGCGGAATTTCATGAGGTCTCCAGAGAGCTGTTACGGGGAGACGCCTGGGCAAGTGAGTCCGGAAACAGATTGATGTCCGGGTTGGATCAACCGCTTGCGCGCCGAAAAATTCAAAGACCGAATTTTCTCAGATATGAGGGTGGAAATGTGAAAAAAAATCCCCAATAAGGACGATTAGGAAAAAATTTCATCCTGTCGTCATATTGAGGGGATATTGCCAACGCTTGACCGTATGCTCTGCACTTAATCAGTATTCTGCTAAGCAGGCAGTCAAACTCTTTTAGAAGCGGTAGCTGGCAGCAGAAAATATCGTAATTGGTGTTTTTTCAAATACAAATGGACTTTTGCTGGCATCGCCCGTCAAATATTTAACGGATGCACCGGTCGTCAATGACCAGTTGGAATCAATATTCCAGTTCCAGCTGGCACCTACTTTAACATCGGTAAAACCAGCAGATGGCGCATACGGTGTGTAACCGCTGTTGGCAGATTGCGTCGGTGTTACACCAAAATAAGATTGCATATAGGATGTATTTGCCCAATTGGCACCAAAACTCGCGGATAAACGGTGGTGCGTGTTGAGGGAGGTTGTTGCACGCCCACCCAAGCTAAGCTGCAGTCCGTTGTGATCTACGCCCGAGCCGTAGCGCAGGGATGAGCTTAAAGAATAGTTTTGGTTGACCACATAATTGACGAAAGCACCGGGCTCAATCGCTGAATCGACATCGCCCAAGCCGCGGAGCTTGCTGGATTTGGATTCATCACGAGCGGCTTCTACGGTCATTCTCAAACCATATTGCAGGCTGGGATCTTTAGAAAAGTTGTAGCCAAGCCCAGAAATCGAGCTTAGAAATATGCCATTTCTCCACTGTGCATCAAATAGTGGTGCCGCAAATACACGACGCTCATCGGATCCGGTGTAGCGGGGGGCAGAAATGGCAGCAGCACCGAGTGAAAAATTCACATCTTTAGGTAAATAAGTGCTGGGAACTAACTGTGCAAACTCGGAGGTTTGTGCCTGTGCTGACAATGCTGTCGCCAGAAGAAGTAGGGCAGTGGGTAGTATTTTTTTCATTGTGTATCCTGTAAGTATCTCAGCGACAGTAACTATTCATCGTAACTCTTTATCGCCACGCTTTACTTCACTACTCAGATATGCAACCAGGCCAGTCCTGCCAATATTACGCCCACTCCAGCAACGCCATATGAACCATATTGTAACCACTTTTTCTTGGTCAACAGAGTGATGGCCGCTAAAGAAATCGCAATTTGCACAGCGGTCATGGCTTGCGCCCAACGATGATGCTGATGCAGAGCTTCTTCCGATTTCTTATCCCATTCTGAGGATTCTGCTTCTAATTTCTCTGCATTTTTCTTGATTTCTTCTTTTTCAACTTCATAGCGTGCGACCTTGGCTTTATATTTCTCTACATCAATGCCGGGTAAGACCATCGCTAGTTCAGATAAGTTCTGTTTACTCGATTTTGACTGGTAAAAGTTCCATTGATTGGAGGCTTCGGTTTTTTTGATCGCGGCTTCGTTCTTAAACATCGCTGCGTCATTTTGCGTAGCGCCGCCTTCAAAGCCAAATAATGCGCCAACGGTCGCCATGATGGCTGTCATGACGGCAATTTTGCCCGCAAAACTATCGTTGCTATGTGCTGCATGTTCTAACTCGTGGTCGTGTGGTCCGTGGACGTGAAATTCTGAATCTGACATGAGTATTTTTCTGATTTAATTATTTCGTTGATAGGTGACAAAAGCATAATCCAGCTGGCTTTTCTCAGAATGATGTTGTTCGCTGCTGATCTTTGTCCATTCCTGCGCTTCGATCAGTGGAAAAAAAGCGTCACAATTAAAAGTTTGTTGTATTTCTGTAATGATCAGTTTGTCTGCAAACGGTAAGGCTTGTTGATAAATTTCTGCGCCGCCGATGATAAACGCCTGTTCATTTTTGGCGTTATCTTGGGTCTTATCTTTTAGCAAAGCCAGTGCTGCCTCTAATGAGGAAACACATTCAACGCCCTCATGTGACCAAGCTGGGTTGCGAGAGATCACAATATTGCGTCGGTTTGGCAAGGCTCTGCCGATCGAATCAAAGGTTTTTCGCCCCATCACAATCGCGTGACCGCTGGTGGTATTTTTAAAATGTGCCAAATCCTCTGGCAAATGCCAGGGCAGCGTGTTGTTGACGCCAATGCCGCGCTGGAGATCAGTCGCAACAATAATTGTGAAGGATGACATGCTGATGAAATCTCTGATTAGACTGCGACAGGCGCTTTAATATGCGGGTGAAACTGGTAATCTGCGATCTCAAAATCCTCAAATTTATAATCAAAAATCGATTCTGGATGATGCTTGATGATCAGTTTTGGTAGCGCAAAGGTGTCTCGTGACAACTGCTCTGCGACCTGATCCATGTGGTTTGAATACAAATGGCAATCGCCGCCGGTCCAGATAAATTCCCCGACATCTAAACCTGTTTGTTGCGCCACCATATGGGTCAGCAAAGCGTATGAGGCGATATTAAACGGCACACCTAAAAATATATCGGCACTGCGCTGGTATAACTGGCAAGAGAGCTTTCCATTCGCTACATAAAACTGGAATAAGGCATGGCAGGGCGGCAACTTCATCTGTGGAATGTCCGCTACATTCCAGGCAGATACAATCAAACGGCGCGAGTCCGGGTTGCTTTTGATTTGTGCGATGAGCTGGCTGATCTGATCGATATGAGTACCGTCCGGCGCTGGCCAGTTACGCCATTGTGATCCATAGACCGGGCCCAGATTACCATTCTCGTCCGCCCATTCATCCCAGATCGAGACACCGTTGTCCTTCAGGTACTTGGTATTAGTCGAGCCGGCCAAAAACCAGATCAGTTCATGGATGATAGATTTCAGATGCAGTTTTTTGGTTGTTACCAGTGGAAAGCCTTGTTGCAGGTCAAATCGCATTTGGTAGCCAAAAACTGACACGGTGCCGGTGCCGGTGCGGTCAGTTTTGGTAGTGCCATGTTGTTGCACATGGCGCATGAAGTCGAGGTATTGGCGCATGATGAGCTTTAGAAATTTTTGTGAGATTGTAACGGTTTACCGACTAACATATGAATCAATACATGAATATCTAGATACTCCCCATATTATTTCTATAAAACGTCTAAATGACTAGGGAGTGATTGGACAGATTAAGTATACAGATAGGGAGTATATATGTAGCGAAAGCTCATGGTTGTCAAACACCACATGAGCACAGCTGATAATGCACAAACTTATTGCGCATTACCGATAGATCAGTTGTTTAACAGAGGATTGGCTGAGTTAGCTTGTCCTGGTGCAACCAGCGGGATGCTGATTTCAAATCTGGCACCTTTAGCTGGCTCGCTAGAAACACGGATTTCACCACCGAGCACGTTACTGACGATATTAAAAGTGATGGACAGCCCAAGACCGCTGCCACCCTGACCAAATTTAGTGGTAAAGAATGGCTCGAACACGCGCTTAATGACCTCCGGTGCGATACCTTTGCCGTTATCTTCAAACACGATCAATACGTGGTCGCCCTGACGGTGCGCCGTGCAATACATACGCCCCTCAGGTAAGCCATCCAGGCCATGATTGACTGCGTTGTTGACCAGATTAGTGAAGACTTGACCCAGAGGGCCGGGATAGCTGTCTAGCTGAATATCTGCTGGAATATCCAGTTCTAGCGTGAACGGCGTTTTGCGCAAACTGGAATTGAGTAATGCAGCTAATTCTTGCAAAGTAATCAGCAAGCCGAATTGACGTCGCTGCGCACTCGATTGATCTACGGCGACTTGTTTAAAATCACCGACTAAACGGGCTGCGTGTTGCAAGCCACGTAGCAATAATTTAGTCGATTCATTAGCGGTATTCGCATAGCGAGTTAAGTCGGATTTGCGCATTGCACCCGCATCCATCATCCGCGTTAATTGTTTGGTCTCTTCTTCTAAGGTGCTGGCAACCAAAAGGCAATTGCCTAGTGGCGTATTCAGTTCATGAGCGACGCCTGCCACCATCGAGCCGAGTGCCGCCATACGCTCAACGCGGGCGAGTTCATTTTGCGCATTATTAACATTATTGAGCGCAGTCTCTAGCGTGAGATTGAGGGTTTCTAATTCTTGTGTACGCTGTCTGACCTTGGATTCCAACGTGCCTGAGTATTCAAGCAATTGCTGATTCTTAACTTCAAGTTCTGAGAAAGATCTTTGCAGCGCTTGCCGGGTTGCTTCCAGACTGAGCGCCAGGTGACCAAGTTCATCTTCTCGTTTAAACGAGATAGGCTCGTTGAGCTGCCCATTGGCTAGCCGGTCTGATTCTGTCATCAAGAGCTTAATCGGCTGAACTAGCCGCCATTGCAAGACCAGCAAAATAAATACAACTGCGACGATTAATGAGACAAAGGCTGAGCTGGCGTAGCGTTTAAATTCGGATGCTAGAGTTTCTCGCAAAATATCTTCGGCCAAGGTCAGTTCTACTTCGCCGATGACTTGCTCACCATGTTTAATTTTGCGTTTTTCTACTTTAAACGGACCCTCTTGTAATTTTCTACGAGTGTCGTTTCTAATGAATTCTTTGTGGTCGGGTAGGGTGACGACGCGGATTTCTGCCACGCGCGGGTCGGAATACACCACCTCGCTGGATACTTTGGCGATTTCTGGGGTGATCTGCCAAAGCGGTTCGCTCAAAATAACTGCCAGAATATCGGCCAGACGCTGATGATCCGCAGTCGTACGCTCGCGGGCGGCTGATTCTATGCTGATTTGGTAATAAGGGATAAGGATAACAAACGGGGCAAGCAGGCCAAATACCACGGCAAGAATGATCGCCAGCCTTAAGGTGAGCCGACCGCGAACCGCAGAAAGAAAGTCTTGAAACTGCATTGCAAGATCCTTGTGCATCACTTCTTGTTAGCGAGTGCTACTGGAACGCTCATGATCGCCTCAACATTGACGACAATCAGAGCCTTAGCGCATGTGATCTGTGTTCTAGCTTCTGCTACCGTCAACATTTACGCCATCAAGCAAAAGAACGCACTTGCATGGAATGGGTAGCAGATTTAAATGACGCAAGAGAATCTAATTGATCATTTTATTGATACTAAAATACTTTTTACGCTTAAGCAAGAAACTCACTTTGCTAATAGCCGCAAAAAATACAATTGACCGAGAGAAATCAAGCGCAGTGAATTTAAGCTAACTCTATTTGCCGCGTTAATGCACATTAACGTGCATTAATTTGAATTAACGCAGATTGCCTGTATGTCCCAAAGAATATCTGCCCGGCTGAGGCCAGACGGTCAGGCCGTGTGGTTCTTGTCCGACGGCGATCTGGATGACCGCACCAGATGTTGTGTCAATCCGATAAACCACATCATCGAAGCGACCAGACAGCCACAAAGATTTACCATCGACGCTGACGTTACCCATATCTGGACTACCACCGCCTGGAATCGGCCATTGTGCTACGACTTTTTCGCTAGCGAAATCGATAACGGTGACACTACCCTTGCCGCGACGTTTGCCGTGGATTTTGTGGGTGCCGCGATTGGCGACATACAGTTGTTTGCCGTCACGGCTCGGATATATACCGTGCGCGCCCAAACCGGTCGGAATAAAGCCGACTTCTTTAAACGCTTCGCCATCGACGATATGCACACCGTCGGCATCCATATCGGCGATATAAAAGCGCTTGCCGTCGGGAGAGCTGCGAATATCCTGCGGCATGCCTTTAGCTGAGGTACAAATTTCGCTGCCAGCAGGGCCGTTCAGTGCTGATGCAGCTGCATCAACGCCTTCTTTAAAGCGGGTACGAGGCACGTTTAATTTTAAGTAGCCAAGAACCTTGCGGTTGACCAGATCAATTTTTGCGACGCTGCCTTCGAACTCGCATGTAAACAATGCATAGCGCCCGTCAATCGAAAAATCGGCGTGGTTAATGCCACCGCATTTAGGCGCATCAATCGTGTATTGCAATGCCATTGTTTGCGGATCGCGGAAATCTAGCCTGTGCAAAGCCTCTGCAACAACAATCGCGGACTTACCGTCCGGCGTGAAATACATATTATAAGGATCATCCACTGGTACGGATTTTCCGGGTTTGCTGGTACGCGGATCAATCGGTGTCAGGCTGCCGTTATTGCTGCGTTCGGCGTTATTGGCGACCCAGAGTGTACGCAAATCCCATGCAGGAACGACGTGCTGTGGTGCGATGCCAACTTTGAATTTGCTGACGACTTTCATGCTGGCCGGATCGATCACGTACACGTCGTTTGAACGCAGGTTAGGGACGTAAACACGCTCCAGATGATCATTAACAACGGGGCTTAAATGCGTGCTGCCGTTCTCGCTATACAGATTGCGTGGGTCGATTACCGCTGGCATGCCTGGTACCGTCGCTATGGCTGAAGGTAACGCGTTGACCGTTGCAGGAGTGGCAGAGGTGGCAGGTGCGCCGATGACTTGGGTCGCCATCGTGATACCCACTCCAGCGACAACAAGGAGTGCTGTAGATACGAGACTGACTTTGAGTTTGCTGGCAGATGATTTTGCAGACGTTTTATTCAGATTCAACATTATTTCCTTTGCTTGCGCTTACTTATTTACGCTTATTTGTGCTTATTTATGTTTGTTAATCGTAGCTTCCTCATGCTCGCGCAAAGCTGCGCGGATGGCATTGACGGAAGTTTCTACAATACGCTGTACACCTAATTGTCCTAATTCTACGGTGGCGCGTCGCGGGTCGCCGTAAACGCCGTCTTGCGGTCCCGGCTTCGCGGCACGAGCAAGAGCTTCAGTGCGCACCATGGATTTATCAACTGCCAGCATCAATGCGGTATCCGCCAGACCGGCATGAGTACCGATTTCTGCTTCGCTAAAACCGCGACTCTTTAAATCTGCGATATAAGCGGTTTGGGTAATTCGGTAATAATCCAGCAAGGCAATCACCCGGCAGCCAGGATCGTTGGCCCATTCGCGGTTGAGTTTGGCGGCGACTTTGTCCTCATTTTTTTGGTAACCGCCATGATCACCTAAAAAGATGACATGACGAAAACCATGTTGTTTAAAACTACGGGCAGTTGCCTCCAGAATCGATTCAAAAGTCGCATCAGGAATCGAAATCGTTCCGGTAAATCGCATATGCGCGACCGGCGGATGGATAGACCCTTCCGGCACATAACTGATGACTGGTGCCACCACGGTATTGCCGAGTTTTTGTGCGATTTGTCTGGCTAGCACATAGGCGCGGGTATTGTGTTTGCCGAGCGCAATATAGGGGCCGCTTTGCTCGGTGCCACCGATGGGAACCAGAATCGTAGTCGTGCCAGCAGCAATTTTGTCGCGCAGTTCAGAGGAGGACAATTCATCGATATTGACAATCATATTGTCGGAGCTGCTTGCTGCTACATTGGCTACATTGGCTACATTGGCTGCGTGGGCTGGCACTGTGCTTGTCAGCAAATAGCTTAAAAGTGAGCAGGCCAAAATTGTGCAAAGGATTTGTCCGCGTTTCAATGGATGCATCAGCATAATGACTCGGGAATTGGGGATACGATTATCGCCGTATGTATGAGCTGTTTCTCCACCGGAGATGCCATTTCAATAGGGATGCGAATTTTGATGGATACTCGTTTCATGTAGCGCTTATGAAGTGCGGTGGCTGGTACAGATCGATCTAAAGTCATCTGAACCGGCAGTTGCCGAAAGGCCTCTATTATAGGCGCTTGGGTTTGATGAACTGGCAGATCGTGAGCCTTGTTTAAGAATTTATTGATTCTGCTCAATTACATTAGAAAAAATCCATGCTGTAGCGAGAAATTTTTTGATGGACATAGCTCGACTGGTGATTTCTACATAGTCGTTGAAAGCCTGAAATTAGTCTTGATTTTTTTCGGCTATTTTAAAGCTTTGCCATACTTCTAGGATAATACTGCCCCTGTGTATTATTTAATTGTCCAAGTAAATATTGGACAATCTGGCATCATTGCTAAAAATAATGGGGAGTATATGCTTATGGAAGCAATTAACGGGCTTCTTCTATCCATGCCATCTGGATCGCTTCCAGAATTTTTTCGCCAGAATGTTGCGGATCGTCGTCAAATTCCGCCAACTCACAGACCCAACGATGCAGGTCGGTGAAGCGTATCGTCAGCGGATCGATATCCGGGAATTTATCGTACAGCGCTTCGGCTATTTGCTGAGAGTCTATCCATTTCATGATGCGCTCCTCATTTCTGACAACGAGTTTAATGATTCTCGCGTGCGTGATTGATTGTATATTTCGGGATTTCTATCGTGATGTCTTGCTTGCCGAGTTTGACCTGGCATGACAAGCGGGAGTTAGCTTCTAATCCCCAGGCCGCATCGAGCAAGTCTTCTTCGTCCTCAGTTGAGCCGTTTAAGGATTTAAATCCCTCGCGGATAACGACGTGACAAGTAGTACACGCGCAGGACATCTCGCAGGCATGTTCGATTTCTACATCGCTTTCTACCAGCGCCTCGCACAGAGATTTTCCTTCTTCGGCTTCGATCACTGCGCCATCTGGGCAGAGTACAGGATGAGGTAAAACGATAATTTGTGGCATGGTGTTCTCTATTCTTTTCTCAATAATGACATTAGTGCAGATGACAGATCGCTTGCGCGTTGTTGCAATAGTATTTGCAAGAGCTTAAATGTCGTCTAATTTTTTTCCAGATAAGGCAGTACGCACGCTTTGATCCATGCGTCTCGCAGCAAATTCTTCAGTACCATCCGCCAACGCTGTAATCGCTGCTTTTAAAACATTGTGGTCGCTACCTTGGGCTTGCTGACGTACTACGCCCATCAGGCCTGCAATCGTGGTTTTTTCGGTTTCGGATAAAAGCTGAGCGTCACCTTGCAGTGCTGATTCAGTCGCCAGTAAAATACGTTCGGCTTCGACTTGTTCTTCTTTCAGCGCGCGTAGTTGCATGTCACCTTCTGCCGAGGCAAAAGAGTCTTGCAACATGCGGGCAACCTCATCGTCACCCAAGCCATAAGATGGTTTGACCGTGATTGAGGCCTCAACACCAGAACGTAACTCGCGCGCGGCGACCGATAACAAGCCATCAGCATCGACCTGGTACGTAATGCGGATGCGCGCTGCGCCAGCTGCCATCGGCGGAATGCCGCGCAGCTCAAAGCGGGCGAGGGAGCGGCAATCGCTGACCAGTTCGCGTTCGCCTTGTACGATATGGATCGCTAACGCAGTCTGACCATCTTTAAACGTTGTAAATTCTTGCGCTCTTGCACAGGGGATGGTGGAGTTGCGTGGGATGACTTTTTCTGCCAGGCCACCCATGGTTTCTACACCCAAAGAGAGTGGGATAACGTCGAGTAGTAACCAGTCATCGCCCGGCGCGCGGTTGCCCGCCAGTAGATTAGCCTGAATCGCAGCTCCGAGCGCAACGACTTTGTCGGGATCAATATTGGCTAGCGGTATCGTCTGAAAAAAATCACCAACCGCTTTACGTACATGCGGCATGCGGGTAGCACCACCCACCATGACGACGCCATCGATATCATCGATCGTCAAGCTAGCGTCGCGCAGCGCTTTTTTACATGGTGCGATCGTTTTAGCGACTAGTGTTTGCGTGATCTCGACAAACTGGGCGGCACTGACGGTGACGTGCACTTGCTCACCGGATTCCAGTACCGCATCTACCATGGTCGAATTTTTGGTAGAGAGAATTTCTTTGGCTTCGCGCGATTTCACCATCAGCAAGCGAGTGTCGCTATCGGACAATGGTGCTAGTTGAGCCTGCTGCGCAATCCAGCAAAATAAGCGGTGATCAAAATCATCGCCGCCTAAGGCAGAGTCGCCGCCGGTCGCCTGAACCTCAAACACACCTTTGCTCATGCGTAAGATGGATATATCAAAAGTGCCGCCACCGAGGTCATACACAGCAAAAATGCCTTCTGACGCATTGTCCAGACCATAGGCAATTGCAGCGGCGGTAGGTTCATTCAGCAAACGTAATACATTTAACCCAGCGAGTTTTGCCGCATCTTTGGTTGCCTGTCTTTGTGCGTCATCAAAATAAGCGGGGACGGTAATGACCGCACCGACTAAATCATCACCGAGAGCATCTTCTGCCTGCTGACGCAAAGTCGCCAAAATCTGGGCAGAAATTTCTACCGGACTTTTTATTCCCGCCACCGTTTTCACCTGCACCATACCCGGGACATCGTGGAAGTCGTAAGGCAAATTTTCTGCGTGGGCAATATCTTTTAGCCCGCGACCCATAAAGCGCTTGGCGGAAATGATGGTGTTCTTAGGATCGATCGTTTGTGCTTCTTGCGCTTTGTAGCCGATATGCGCATGGCCATTGGGCAAATAACGCACCACCGATGGCAGCAAGGCGCGACCCTGCTCATCATTCAATACTTCGGGAATGCTGTTACGTACTGTCGCTACTAGCGAGTTGGTTGTGCCAAGATCAATCCCCACAGCCAGACGATGCTGATGCGGTGCGGTGGACATGCCTGGTTCTGAAATCTGAAGTAATGCCATTTGTTTAGGTCGCTTGATGTTGACAATTAGTTGACAATGAGTTGACTATTTTTTCTGATGCGATGCTGTGCGCCAGCGATGTATTTTGTGCTTAATGTGATGATATAAAACTGTGCTGAATTTGTTTCGAGCTTGTATTTACCTTGACTAAACTTCGTCTATTTTTATTTTTGCTTGGTCGTTGCTTTGTCTTGATTAAAGACTTGTTCTTTCTGATTGATGAGGTAAAACCAAGACTTCAAAGTTATAGCGTTGAGTAACATCATCACAGCTTGTACTACATTTATCCGGTGGCTTACGAGTATACTTAATTACGACGATCATCATCGCAATTTCAATATACTCCCCATTATTTTTATCAATATTGCCAGATTGTCCAATAATTCTATGGACGATTAAAATATACTAATGGCCAGTATATTTATTATTGCAGCTAAAAAACTGATTTCACAAGCATGTTTTAATCGTAAAAAAAGGTGATTCATGCTCACCTGATTTTTGTGACACTGGTTCTGCTAAATCTAACCCCGATCAATCCTGAGTTAATCTTCAATCGCGGCAATATCCGCCCGAAATTTCTCCAGAAACATGCAAGCGCGTATCAATTGTGCTGCCTGAGCAAAATTCTGTTGATCTAGCGCATGTCCGACATCTGCCAATTGCTCTTTGAGCTCAGCGCTGAGTTCATTTTCAAGAGCACTTAAGGCCGATTGATCGCCGGATTGTCTCGCGTCATCAAAAGCCTCACGCCATTCCATTTGCTGCATTAAAAATGCGGCGGGCATAGCTGTATTGGACTCTGTCTGCAAATCCACACCATGTAACTCGCACAAATAAGTTGCCCGTTTCAGCGGCTTTTTTAAAGTCTGATACGCCTCATTAGCGCGGGTTGCCCATTGCATGGCGACGCGTTTTTCTGCATCGCTGGCTTGTACAAATTTATCGGGATGTACTTTGGATTGCACTCCTCGATAAGCCGCATCAAGCTGGGACTGGTCCAGTGCAAATTGCTGTGGCAACTGGAACAGGTCGAAATGATTTTGCATCCGCTGTAATTACTTTCTGATGTCAAATATTAGAGTCTGTTATTACTCATTCGCACTCCCGATTTGAGTGATAACAGGCTCTAGAGGTCTGCTTTAAATATTTAAATACGGAAGCTTTCACCGCAACCACATTCATCTTTCATATTGGGATTGCGGAATTTAAAGCCTTCGTTCAGACCTTCGCGGGCAAAATCCAGCTCGGTACCGTCGATGTAGGGCAAGCTTTTGGGATCGACAAAGACTTTGACACCATGTGACTCAAATATCTGATCATCACTACCAATCTCGTCCACATACTCCAGCTTGTAAGCCATGCCCGAACAACCAGTCGTCCGCACACCGAAGCGTAAGCCTATGCCTTTGCCGCGGCGTTCCATGTAGCGGCTGACATGCTTAGCCGCTTTTTCTGTCAATGTGATTGCCATCTTGGTTCCTGTTGAATCAAATGTACTGGCACCTGAACTTAGGCGCTTTGCTCTGTCGCGTGTTTGGTTTTGTAATCTAATACAGCGGCTTTAATCGCATCTTCTGCCAGAATCGAGCAGTGGATTTTGACTGGAGGCAGCGCCAGTTCTTCGGCGATGTGGGTATTTTTGATATCCAGAGCCTGATCCAAGGTTTTGCCTTTGACCCATTCAGTCACCAGCGAGGAGGATGCAATCGCAGAACCACAGCCATAGGTTTTGAACTTGGCGTCTTGAATAATGCCATCTGCACCAACCTTGATTTGCAGCTTCATGACGTCGCCGCATGCTGGCGCGCCGACCATGCCGGTACCGATAGTGTCATCGCCCTTGTCAAACGCGCCGACGTTACGTGGATTCTCGTAGTGATCCAATACTTTTTCTGAATATGCCATTTTGATACTCCTAATAGGTTCGCTGCGGAATTAGTGGGCAGCCCACTGAATAGAGCTGATGTCTATTCCGTCCTTGTACATATCCCACAATGGTGACAGCTCGCGCAGTTTGGCCACTTTGGTTTTGATCAGGTTGATCGTAAAATCAATATCTTCTTCTGTCGTAAAGCGACCAATCGTAAAGCGGATTGAACTGTGTGCGAGTTCGTCGCTACGACCTAAGGCGCGCAATACGTAAGACGGCTCCAGACTGGCGGAAGTGCAAGCCGATCCGGATGACACCGCGATCTCTTTAATTGCCATGATCAGCGATTCGCCTTCGACATAATTAAAGCTGACGTTGAGGTTGTGCGGAACACGATGATCCATATCGCCATTGACGTAAGTTTCTTCAATATCTTTTAAACCGTTTGCCAGACGATCGCGTAAAAAACGGATGCGTGTCAGTTCGCTTTCCATTTCTTCTTTCGCGATACGGAAAGCTTCGCCCATACCAGCAATCTGGTGTGTAGCCAAGGTACCAGAGCGCATGCCGCGTTCGTGACCGCCGCCATGGATCTGCGCTTCGATACGGACACGTGGTTTGCGACGAACATACAAAGCACCAATCCCTTTTGGGCCATAACTTTTATGCGCGCTAAAGCTCATTAGATCGACTTTAGTTTTTTCCAGATCGATTTCTAATTTGCCGGTCGCTTGTGCCGCATCGCAATGGAAAATGATGCCTTTAGAGCGGCACAGTTCACCAATTTCATCAATCGGTTGAATCACGCCGATCTCATTATTGACATACATTACAGAGACCAAAATCGTGTCCGGACGAAGCGCTTCTTGTAATTGCTCAATCGTGATCAAACCATTTTCTTGCGGTTGCAAGTAGGTCGCATCAAAGCCTTGGCGTTCTAGCTCACGTACCGTATCCAAGGTTGCCTTGTGTTCGGTTTTAATCGTGATGATGTGCTTGCCTTTGGTTTTGTAAAACTGTGCAGCACCTTTTAATGCGAGGTTGATACTTTCCGTCGCACCGGAAGTCCAGACGATCTCGCGCGGATCAGCATTGACCAGGGCGGCCACATGAGCACGTGCCTCTTCTACCGCTTTCTCTGCATCCCAGCCGTACATATGGCTGCGTGACGCAGGATTGCCGAATTGCGCACGCAGGTAAGGAATCATTTTATCTGCAACGCGCGGATCTACTGGCGTGGTCGCCGAGTAGTCCATATAAATAGGGAAGTGCGGTGCCAGTATGGTGTCGATCAGGCTTTTTTCCAGCGGGGCGTTCATTGTGATACTCCAAAATTACTGCGGGTTCAATAGACGATATGTTCGTAGATCAATAATGGATCAAGTTGCTACATCAGCGTAATACATCAGCGTGTTACATCAAGTTCTATATGTTGACCGGTTGGACGTGGACAGTTTTATGCTGAACGACGACCACGGATTTTTCTGCATTTCTTTGTTGCTGTTGATTGACTAAATCTTGTAGCGAGACAGAATCCAGATAATCCACCATTTTTACATTCAGCGTTGCCCACAACTCATGGGTCATACAATGGATACCATTGCTTTGGTCGCTACCGTGACAATTACCTTTGCCCCCGCATTGGGTCGCATCCAAGGCCTCATCTACGGCAATGATGATGTCTGCAACAGTGATTTTTTGTGCTTTACGTGCCAGCGTATAACCGCCACCGGGACCGCGTACGGATTCGACGATTTCATGGCGACGCAACTTGCCGAACAACTGTTCCAGATAGGAAAGAGAAATATCTTGCCTCTGGCTAATACCGGCCAAGGTGACAGGACCTTTATCTTGGCGTAAAGCCAGATCGATCATTGCTGTCACAGCGAAACGGCCTTTGGTGGTCAGGCGCATGAGTGGTTTGCTCCAGGCGAAAATTCAGATACTGTTTTAGTGAAAAATCACTAATTAGCTCAAACAGTGATGGGATAAAGCTTGAGCGTTTCCCTCAAGTATAGCAAACTTGAGTGAAACTGTCAGGTATAGGCTAGAAGTGGAAAAGCAAGGCACTAGGTAGTTCTGAGATTTTATCTAAAACTGAGGCTGAGTATGACTTTGCGGGCAGTTGATTTGATTATTGCTAAGCAATCGTAATTCCATAAAAATTTTCTTTGCTGGTCAGGCATTTCCTGATTGCAAGTAAATTTGTTCTAGTTTTTCTCTTGCCCAAGGTGTTTTGCGCAAAAATTTGAGGCTGGATTTAATGCTGGGATCAAGCTCAAAGCAGCGAATGCTGAGCTGTTGGGCCAAGCCTTCCCACCCATATTGTTCTACCAGCTTGGTTAGAATTGCTTCTAGTGTTATGCCGTCTAAGCTGAGTTTTTGGACTGTGTTGTTCATTGTGTTTTATTAAAAAATTGTTTAAACCAGAATTAATTTAAGACAATATCAGCATGATCCTCGTTGAATACGGTTGTCAAATACAGTTGTCAAATGCCGCAAATCAAAGGAAATAAATCAACATCCTGACGTCAACATCTTTACGGTATGTACCATAGTTCTGGTCGGTTCAGCGGTAGTTTACTTGGGCTGATGAGCGGATTTTTTAGGTTGATGATGGTTCTGTTTTTAAGATTGATATTTTTAATTGTGGCTTGGTGGTATTTTAAAAAAATTCTCTCAAATTCACCGGTTTTTATCATTTTCTCTAAACCTTCTTGTATATCTTCAGCCAGCTTTGGATTGCGGGGAGTGACAAAAAAGTAATAGGCTGATTGATAATGTAATGCGATATGCGTATCAATATGCAGGTTTTGCTCGGGGTGGGCTTTATATTCATTTTCTACTTCAACAATCGAGCGAGGAAAATACATAAACCGTCCCGCTTCCAGCATAGAAAAAAGTGGTTCATAAGTAGTGGAAACTTCTACCGGCAAACCATTACTTTTCAGGATGCCGACATCTGGCCAATCTTGTTCCTGACCTGCGGACAAAGTGGCCAATGCTTTGATCGATTTAATCTCTTTAAAAATATCGCTATTTTCTTTCGTTACTATCGGAATTCTCCATCCGATCAGACCTTTGTCGATGGGAATTCTTACCGGAATTAATTGCGCTTCGCGCTCGTCCGTCGTCATAGTCCATAAAATATCAATCAGGCCAGACGCTGCCTTCATTTCATAGATTGATCTGCCTTGCTGCATTTTTGCAATACTGGGTATGAGACGATAATTATTATCAGAATTTTTTAGCGCAGTTCTGAGCAATTCAAGCACATATTTATTATGTGGATCGTTGGTTGCCACCGAGGCTGGATAGCGAATTTGTACAGTCGGTTTAGCGATGGCGATTACTTGGCTGGCCAGACAGATCAGGCAGATGGCGAAAGAAATTGAGTAAGGTAGGCGTTTGATTAACATGAACTCAGGGCTTATTCAGGATCAGCTGAGGTCATGTTGGAGGCCAAATACGCTTTTCGTTCTTCTGTGTAATCCCACCAAGGTAGAGCAGGTGCTCCCTCCATAAAGCGTACTGCTGATATGAAGGTGTCGATCACACAGGGATCGTGCCTCGCATTGGTGAGAATGCACAATTCATCATACATAGCATACGGATCTCGCCCCTTGAGTTGTTCTGGTAGCTCTATACCAAGCAAGCGTAAATCACCCGCGCAGGCTTTACCTACATTGGGTAGATCTTCCAACTTGCGGATTTTTTCTCTTGGTGGCTTAGGCATATCAAAAAATAGAGATTAAGGGACAAATGGCTGTTTAAAAATTTAAGGACGATACCAAAGCTCAGGTTTATTCAACGGCATTTTTTCTGCCGAGAGCAAAGGATTAGTTAGCTCTATGACGATTCTTTGTTTAATGTTGGCTTGCTTAATTGTTACTTGCAGATGTTTTTGAAATATTTTTTCAAAGCTACCATTTTTGATCATTTCTTCAAGACCATTTTGAAGATCTTCTGCCATTTTACGCTCACGTGGCGTGACAAAAAAATACATCGCTGCCGGATAGTGCAAGATGATATTTTTGTCTATGGCAAGGCCATGCTTGGGATGGGATTCGACTTCTTTTTGGATTTCAAATACTGACCGTGGAAAATAATCGAATCGCCCAGCTTTAAGCATATTAAATAAAGGCTCGTAAGAGGTAGACGTATTCACTAGCAAACCGTTATTTTTTAAAATTGCAACGTCTGGCCAGTCAAGCTCTTGTCCTGCGATAAATGCATTTAAATCTTTTATCGATTTTACGTTACGAAGTAAATCACTATTTTGCATTGTCACCAGCGGAATACGCCAACCAATCAAGCCTTTATCGATGGGGATTCGGATGGGAATTAATTGCGTCTCGCGCTCATTGGTTGTCATTGTCCACAAGATATCTATCCCGCCAGTGCCAGTCGTCATCTCATAAATTGCTCGCGCCTGCTGCATAGGATCTTCATTGGCTATCAGCTGATATGACTGGCCGCTATATTTTATCGCTTGCCGTAATAGCTCCAGAATATATTCACCCTGGGGATCATATAGTGCAGAGAGACGAGGGTAGCGAATGATTTGTGTTGTTGCCGCGGATACGCAGACAGGTTCCGCCAGACATAAAAACAGAGTGAAAATAGAGAGCAACTGCTTGATAGACATCGGAGATCACCTATGAAGTTGTTCTGCTGCTGAGTGTCGTAATATAGTAAGAGATTAGTTTAATCTGCTTACTCATTGGTGAGTGAGTGAATGTATCTTTTATGTTAAAAAAAACCGCCAACAAAGTGGCGGTTTTAAAAGGAAGCAAATATTGATCAGATATCGAAACTAATACCTTGTGCCAATGGCAGTGAATTACTGTAATTGATGGTGTTGGTTGATCTGCGCATATACGCTTTCCAGGAGTCGGAGCCAGATTCGCGACCGCCGCCGGTTTCTTTTTCACCACCAAATGCACCGCCGATTTCTGCGCCTGACGGGCCGATGTTGACGTTGGCAATACCACAATCGCTGCCACTGTCAGACATAAAGCGTTCTGCTTCCCGCATGTCAGTGGTGAAGATAGAAGACGACAAACCTTGCGGTACTTCGTTGTTCCAGTCAATCGCCTGTTGCAGATCGGTATAGCGCACGATGTACATAATTGGCGCGAAGGTTTCATGATGCATGCTGAGGGTCTGAGTCGGCATTTCTACTAATGCGGGTCGCACGTAAAAACCGTTTTCGCATCCTTCAATTGTCACCCGTTCGCCACCAAACACTTTGCCTTGTTCTGCACTGGCCGTTGCGAGTGCCATTTGCATTGCATCAAATGCAGCGCTGTCAACTAGCGGACCGATCAAGGTGGATTTGCTGCCCGGATTGCCGATCGGCAGATCTGCGTAAATTCTCTTCAAGCGTGGTATCAAGGTGTCGTACACACTGTTATGTACGAACAGGCGGCGCAGGGTAGTGCAGCGCTGTCCCGCAGTGCCAACGGCGGAGAAAGTAATGCCGCGAACTGCCATTTCCAGATCAGCGCTTTCAGCGACGATCATGGCGTTGTTGCCGCCCAGCTCCAGGATGGTACGGGTCAGACGTTTGGCGCAAGCTTCAGCTACTTGGCGACCCATACGTGTGCTGCCAGTTGCGCTCACCAATGCCACACGTTTGTCGTTAACCATTTGTGCGCCAGTGCTGCGGTCGCCGATGATCAGTTCTGCCAAGCCTTCCGGAGCATCGCTACCAAATTTTGCGACGGCTTTCATAAATAAAGCGTGGGTTGCGATTGCAGTCAGAGGTGTTTTTTCTGAGGGTTTCCAGGTCACGCTGTTACCGCAAACGAAGGCTAATGCCGCGTTCCATGCCCATACTGCAACCGGGAAGTTGAAGGCAGAAATGACACCAACGACACCAAGCGGATGCCAGACTTCCATCATGCGATGGCCTGGACGTTCTGATGCAATAGTTAGGCCATATAACTGGCGCGACAAACCAACTGCGAAGTCGCAGATGTCGATCATTTCTTGTACTTCGCCTAAACCTTCTTGAAGAATTTTGCCGGCTTCTAAAGTCACTACCAGGCCGAGTTGTTCTTTATGCTGGCGTAGTTCTTCGCCGAACAAGCGGACTAACTCGCCACGACGAGGCGCTGGCACATTGCGCCAGTGCAAAAAGGCTGATTGCGCACGGGTGATTTTGGCATGCACCTGGTCTGAATTGTCTGCGCGCAAAGTGGCGAGAGTAGCGCCATCGATTGGCGAGACACTAGACAGATCCTGACCTTGGTAGTCGGCGAGATTGACGCCGAGTTGACTTAACACTGTTGCGATATTCATGTTGTCCATATTGGTCTCCAAAATGGTTTGTCTGGCTATGGCAGCGTATCTGGGTAAGATATGTTGCGGATGCGCCTTGACGAATGAGGTTTAAAAATATTGCTACAAAATTTAAAAATAAATAGGGTGAGCAGTGAAAAACAATGCGCACCCTGAGCGAAGAGATTGTAATCGTTAACGAACCTTCACCTGGTTAATTACCGAATTTAGTTACTTAGCTTATGCCGCGTAGTACTGACCGAAACGATTCGCCAGGAAATCAGCCAAATTTGCCTGCTCTTGACGCACCAGACCATGCTTAGGTAATTTGCCAGTCACAACCAAATCCACCATGGCGCAAATGCCGGATGCCGTAGTCAACTGGATAGCTGACAGCAATTGTCCGTTGACGACTTGAGCGTAAATTTTCTTAGCGTAGGACTCTTGTTCCAGACGACCTTCACGCATACCGACTACGCTGACAAATACCAATACCACGTCTTGCTTGGTCATTGGAATGGAGGTTTCTAATACGTCTTTCAAGATTGGACGACGTTCCAGTTTGCCCAATTCCAAATCGCGGATCAACATTTTGACGATATCGCGATGACCGGGGTAACGCACGGTTTTGTAGTTCAGATTTTGGACTTTACCTTGCAGACTCTCGCATAAAGTACCTAAGCCGCCGGAGGTGTTAAATGCTTCGTAATCGATACCGTCCAAGGAGAAATGTTCGATTTCTTCCAATGCTGCTGTCTCGCGCAACTGACCGTCAACGATGGCTTCGCAAGGATTGCAATATTCGTTGATCAGACCGTCAGTGCTCCAGGTCAGATTGTATTTCAACGCGTTATTCGGGAAGGTCGGCAAAGCACCGACGCGCATGCTGACATCACGCAGACTGTCAAAACGTTTTGCGACATCATTAGCGACGATAGAGATAAATCCTGGTGCCAGTCCACATTGCGGGACAAATGCGCAATCCGCGCCCTCTGCCAGTTGTTTGACGATGCGTGTGCTTTCCACATCTTCAGTCAGATCGAAATAATGAGAATTCGCCGCTTTGGCTGCGCCAGCAATGATGGGTGTCAAAAAGTAAGGACAAGCAGACAAAGTCACTTTATGGCCGCGGATCAGCTCAGTTACTGCTGCTTTGTCGCCCAGATCCAGTTGCACGGTTGTTACGTTAGGGAAGCCCGCTTGAGCCACATATTTCAGACGTTCTACATCACGGTCGGCAACGGTAATCAGGTAATCGCCAGTGTGTGACAGCAAATTGAGGATAGCGTCGCCGATTTTGCCGGCGCCAAGCAGAATGAGTTTAGTGGTCATGGGAGTCTCCAGAGGTTTGGTGTAAAAAAGCTGTAAATATTTTGGCAATGGTGTCAGTGTAAAAGCAATGTTTGTCAGATAATAGAGTGTAAATTATCGTCAATATGCAGGATTAAAATACAATATGACTGATAATTACTACAATATGACTATATGGAGTGCCAATGAAGCCCAACCTAGACGATATCGATAACAAAATCCTCGCCTTGCTAATGGATAACGCCCGGCTGCCAGTCACCACCATCGCAAAACAAGTTGGTATCGCCAGAACCACGGTGATTGCCCGCATCAGCGCGCTAGAAAAGCAGGGGGTGATAGCTGGTTATGGACTTAAGCTGAATCAGACTATGTTTCAGCCAGCAGTGCGGGCATATGTAGGCTTGTCGGTAGAGGCGCGTTTTGCTCCCAATTTGATGAAATATTTACAGCAATTGCCCGAGGTGGAGACTTTGTGCGCGGTGAGTGGTGCGATTGATTACATGCTGACTTTGCGTTGCGGCACCACCGAAGTGTTAGATCGCTTATTGGATCAGATCGGTGCATTGGATGGCGTGCGGCAGACTTCGACGTCGATTATTCTGAGCAAGCGGATTGATCGTAGTGCTCTGTGATGGTCTGCTTTAGTTTGGAGATTGGTGATAAATCAGAGTGGATATAAATATATACTCATAGGGAGTAAATATTAATCGTCCTTATAAAGATTGGACAAGTAGGTGTTTTTGATAAAAAAATTGGGGAGTATATTGATTTTCTTCAGCTTGTGAATGGAAAATCGCTGAAGATTTTATTTTTTTAAACTTTTGTGCAGACCTTAACTAAGCTAAGGGCACTTGTTGAAACGTTTTACCAATGTCATCACTGTGCGCGGTGAATACTTACGATGAATGCACTCGTCAAACTTTGATATTAAATTGAAATGACCGTCAGAATAACAGTCAAAATAGCAATTAAAACAGTAGTAATTTAAGAATTATTGGCAGGTTTGACTTGCATTTTTTTATCGTCAGCCACGGATTTTTTAGGTGAGCTACTGTCGGCAAAATGAGTCTTAGTTTGGCGCAGAATCTGTAAGTGGACTGAGGCTCTGTCCATACCACTTCGGTCAAGCAGGATTGAGTTTTGTGCTGAGGCGCGTACGGGCGCAGCCGCAGAATCAGTGTTTGACTGTGTTGCAATCGGTGCAGATATTGCCATCGCGACGAATTGCTGGCTAAAAGCTGTGCTGGCCATGATTGCCAAAACAGATAAGCCGAATAAAAGAGATTTTTTTAACATAATAGCTTTGCATTTTAAATGAATTGCGACGATCAGACGCTTTAATTATGTAACTTGTTTGTAGGTTTTTTTCTACATTTACGACATATCAAATAAATGACGAACAGGTGTCAAATCCAGTATTTAATTCAGTATCTAATCTAGGATTAAGCACACTCAGATCATTTTCAGGCAGTAGCGTCAATTCCTTGTAGCCAGAGCTTAAAAATCTAGAGATAACTTTATACCGAGTGGCGAATAATTCTGTTCGATTGAGCCGTTGCCTGACGGATCGTCAATGCTTCTTTATCCATTGCCAATTTTTCTTCTGTTGTTAAACGTTTAGCTGAGATCAATACTGTTTGTATGGTCGGCGCTGTGGTCGACTCTATTGCTGCTGCTGTTACGATGGATGTTTGTTGATCGTAAGCCAGTTTTTCCTCAGCGCTAAGACGTTTTGCGACGATCGTTACGGTAGATATCGCGTTATCTGCGTTGGTATTGACCGGTGATTGGTAAGCTGATGATACTGCCAGAACACCTGCGATCAATGCGATGGAGAAGATGCCGGTAGTGTTGAATTTGTTAATGGTTTTCATGGTGATGCTCCTTTGGGTAATTAAGATGTTTAATTAAGCGTGCTTCAATGAATTTGTGTGTTTGTGTTGCGATGTCATCACTGTAGGCAAGTGACTCTGGAGTTGCTATGCGAATGCGACGGAATGCATAAAGTCAGGGATGAAGCAGGTTAAAACACGGCTGGAGCGTCAGCGATTTGTTTCTAAATAAACAAAAATGTCAGTGATTAGATTGCCAGCATATAACCAATGTAAAGTCAGCACCTAAAGCGCCAGGCTTGTCAGTCTGTAGCAAATTGTATTTGGATAGCTATGACACGCTTGAGATAGCGAGGCTTACAGTACAATCAAAGTATTCTCTATTTTCTCTCCACGCACTCCGCGTATTCCAATATGAAGCGTCCCCGTTTTTTGCCCGATAACATGACCTTGCTGATATTGGCAGTCGTCCTGACGGCGAGTATCTTTCCTTGCACTGGCAATGTGGCAGTTGGTTTTGACTATGTAACGACGTTCATGATTGGCCTGCTATTTTTTATGCATGGCGCAAAACTTTCTCGTCAGGCTGTGATTGCCGGTGCAGGTCACTGGCGTTTACATCTAACAGTATTGTTATTTACCTTTGCAGTTTTCCCGATTCTTGGTTTGCTATTGAAACCTGTACTGCTGTGGATGATTACACCTGAGCTGTATCTTGGTATTTTATTTTTATGCGTGCTGCCCTCAACCGTACAATCGTCGATCGCTTTTACCTCGGTCGCGCACGGTAATGTACCCGCAGCGGTTTGTAGCGCATCTGCCTCCAATTTGCTCGGTATTTTTCTCACGCCTTTATTAGTCAGCCTGATCGTTGTATCGAATGGCGCTAATCATTCTTCATTTGATGCAGTATTAAAGATTGTGTACCAATTGCTGCTGCCGTTTGTGGCTGGCCAATTAGTGCGACCTTTGATCGCACCCTGGATAGAGAGAAATAAAGATGTCCTTAAGATGGTCGATCAAAGCTCTATTCTGTTAGTCGTTTATGTCGCTTTTAGCGAGGCTGTTGTACAAGGTTTGTGGAAGCAGGTACCGCTGGTGATGTTGGCCAGTCTGCTGATCATTAGCGGTGTGATGCTGGCGATTATCATCTTCTTAACGTCTTATGCCAGCCGTCAGTTCGGTTTTAGTAAAGAGGATGAAATTACTGTCGTTTTTTGTGGTTCCAAAAAGAGTCTCGCCAGTGGCGTACCAATGGCAAAAGTTTTATTCGCCAGCCACACGGTAGGCATGGTGCTGCTACCGCTGATGTTGTTCCATCAATTGCAGCTAATGGTCTGCGCCGTGTTAGCGCAACGTTATGCTCGTAGAAATGAAATAGCTGGACTAGGGTCTGTTGACACTTAAAACCGAAAAATAGAAATAATTACGAAGGAGTCGCGATGCCCCGTTTTGCCGCTAACCTCAGCATGATGTATACCGAACACGCCTTTATTGACCGCTTTGCTGCTGCCGCTAAAGATGGATTTAAAGGGGTAGAATTTTTATTCCCTTACGATCATCCAGCTAGCCAATTACGTCAGAATTTAGATGAGCATGGACTGCAACAAGTTCTCTTCAATGTCTCTCCTGGAAATTGGATTGCGGGCGAGCGAGGTCTGGCGTCGTTGCCGGGACGTGAGGATGAGTTTAAGCATGCGATTGATGTCGCACTAGATTATGCCCGCGTGTTGGGTAATCGTACATTACATGTCATGGCAGGATTAATACAGCCTGAGCAAGAAGAGCTGGACAGAGCGCGCCATCGTGCCGTATATCTTAAAAATCTTGCCTATGCTGCGTTGCTTGCTGCAAAAGAGGGCATCACTGTAGTGATTGAACCCATCAATACACGCGATATGCCCGGTTATTTTTTGACCCATCAGCAAGAGGCGCAAGAGATTTGTACTGAAATCGGCGTAGAAAATCTGCAAGTGCAATTTGATATTTATCACTGCCAGATTATGGAAGGCGATGTCAGCAAAAAGCTTCAGCGCGATATGCAGCGCAAGCATGGCGGCATTGGCCATATCCAAATTGCAGGTGTGCCAGATCGGCATGAACCCGATCTGGGCGAGCTGAATTATCCATATTTGTTTAGCCAGATCGATGCGCTGGATTATGCAGGCTGGATCGGTTGTGAATACAGACCGAGGGCAGGGACATCAGAGGGATTAAATTGGTTAAAACCTTGGCTGGCATGAGATTGTCAGACCAAATGCTGGGCTAATTCATCACAGCTAAAAAACCTATACTCCCCCATTTTTTTATAAAATGAGCCGTATTGTCCAAGGAATCATTGGACACTTAATAAATACGGGTGGGAGTATATATTGGCGATATTCGGCGATTAAACCGAATATCGCGAAGTTGTTCACTAGCTTGCGCATTGAGTCGCTTACTAAGTCGCCATTCATGTTATGACCGGAATGACGACTTAACATGCGCAACTAATCAGGCAATTCTGATTTACTCTTCGCCCACTTGCAAAATTAGTTTGCCGAAGTTTTTACCTTCAAATAGCATCATCAAAGTATCGGGGAAAGTCTCGATACCTTTGACGATATCTTCCCGCGTATGGAATTTGCCTTGCGCCATCCATACGCCCATTTCTTTGACTGCATCACCATAACGCGCCGCATAGTCGAAGACGACGATGCCTTCCATACGGGCACGGTTGACCAGCAATGACAGATAATTTGCCGGACCTTTGACGGGCGTTGTATTGTTGTATTGAGAAATCGCGCCGCAGATAATAATGCGTGCTTTCATGTTGATGCGGGTTAGTACGGTATCCAGAATTTCGCCACCGACATTATCAAAATAAATGTCAACGCCATTCGGGCAATGTTCTTTCAAGCCATCTTTGACTGAGCCATTTTTATAATCAATACAAGCATCAAAACCCAATTCTTTAACGACGAAATCACATTTATCTTTGCCGCCCGCGATGCCGACGACGCGACAACCTTTTTGTTTCGCGACTTGACCCACAGTCTGGCCGACCGCGCCAGCGGCGCCGGAGACCACTACGGTTTCCCCCGCTTTTGGCATGCCGACATCCAACAATCCGAAGTAAGCGGTCATGCCAGGCATGCCCAATGCGTTCATGTATTTTGGCAATGGTGCCAGCTTAGGATCGACCTTGTAGAGTCCAGCAACTTTATCGTCAGCCGCACCAACCCAGTATGTTTGTACACCAACACCGCCAGAGACATAATCGCCGACGGCAAAGCGGGACGATTTTGAAGCAATCACTTTACCAATACCACCGGCGCGCATGACTTCGTTAATCGCTACCGGACGGATGTAAGATTTGCCTTCGTTCATCCAGCCGCGCATGGCTGGGTCCAGCGACAGATAAATCGCTTGTACGACGATTTCGCCATCGACGATATCGCGTACGGCTTCCGTCGTAAAAGACCAGTCAGTATGTTTTGGGTTGCCGACCGGACGGGCGGCGAGACGATATTGTTGATTGCTGAGTGTGTTTGTCATGTTGTCTCCAGGTTTTTATTGGATGGGTTGCAAATTTAAAATGCAATGTGAAATCTAAAAAAGCGTACTAAAGATATCTATCATTGAGATAGCAATGAATCATCAAACTATACACGATTAATTAGAACGATCGTGCTTTTAAATTGATTTAAGACGCATCAAGTGGCATGCGACAATACGCACTCGTTTTTTTGCACTACATCGACAGTTTTTTGCTGATTTCTTTTGATTTCTAAAGCATTACCTTTAACTATGTATCCAGAATATATCCTAACCCTGTCTTGTCCAGATCAACGTGGCATTGTTCACAAAGTTTCCGGCTTCCTGGCCAACCATGGCTGCAATATTATTGATTCCGCCCAATTTGGCGATGCGCAATCGGCTTTGTTTTTTATGCGCGTTCATTTTGCGGCGGAGGACGCTGCGATCAGCGATACCAGTTTACGACAAGGTTTTGCTGCATTGGGTGGCGATTTTCAGATGAACTGGCAATTGCATGATGCGCGCCACAAACCGCGTGTGATGTTGATGGTTTCCAAGATCGGGCATTGCCTCAACGATTTGCTGTTCCGCTATAAAAGCGGTTTACTGCCGGTGGAGATTAAAGCGATCGTTTCTAACCATACCGATTTTTATCAGTTAGCGGCTAGTTACAATATTCCATTCCATCATTTGCCTTTAGCTGCCGGGGCATCTGCCGATGCCAAGCGTGTGCAAGAACAAAAAATTGTCGAACTCGTCGAAGCGAATGAGATTGAACTGGTCGTTCTAGCACGTTATATGCAGATATTGTCACCAGAGTTATGCAATGCCTTACAAGGCAAGGCAATCAATATTCACCATTCGTTTTTGCCGAGTTTTAAAGGTGCTAAGCCGTATTATCAGGCGCATGAACGTGGCGTTAAGCTGATTGGTGCAACCGCGCATTTTGTTACCGGTGATCTGGATGAAGGTCCGATTATTGAGCAAGATGTAGAGCGCGTCGATCATGCGATGGAGCCAGACACACTGACCGCGATAGGACGTGATGTGGAGTGTGTCGTACTAGCGCGCGCTGTGAAATGGTTTGTCGAGCATCGTATTTTGTTGAACGGACATAAGACTGTCGTTTTTAAATAAGCAGATAGTCTTTTTCACCGAATTCACTGGTTCCGTTCGCTAGCTCAATTGCTAGCCTGTTTGCTAGTTCAAGGGGTATGCGCCAAGCGGATGTCCCATTATTTTTTAAAGTAGAAGTTGCATGGCACTCAAATCCACCATTTATAAAGCTGATCTGAATATCTCTGACATGGATCGCGGCTATTACGCTGACCATAGCCTGACCATCGCCAGACATCCGTCCGAAACGGACGAACGTATGATGATCAGAGTCTTGGCATTTGCCATCCATGCCAGTGAAAAGCTGAGTTTTGGCAAAGGCATTTCCGATACCGAAGAACCCGATTTATGGGAAAAAGATTACACAGATGCGATCCAGCTTTGGGTCGAAGTAGGGCAGCCGGATGACCGTCGTTTGCTCAAAGCTTGCGGCCGGTCTGAGCAAGTGGTCGCCTATAGTTATGCCAGCACCAGCGACATCTGGTGGAAGCAAATGAATAGCCGCCTCGATCGCGCCAAAAATCTTAAGGTCATGAATGTGCCCGCGGCTACCAGTCAGGCGCTTGCCAAACTCGCACAAAGAAATATGCAATTGCAATGCACGATTCAAGATGCGCAGATCTGGCTGACAGCAGGGGATGAGTCGGTACAAATTGATCTGGAAACCTTTAAGGCCGATCAGGCTTAATTGAAATTTGATTTTAAGTCTGCAAACTAATTCTGTTTCTAATTCTGTTTCTAATTCCGTTCCTAAGTCGGTACCTAAGTCCGTTCCTAAGTCTGAATAAAGTCTAATCATCTTGGTCAAATCATTGATGTCTATTTTTAAGCCTAAGTCATTTAAATTTCCTCCGGTAACGACAGCAGAGGACGACGGCGTGCGTTTTCTGCATCTGGGGACACCGATGGTGCAGGGCGCAATGCGTTTAACTAAACCAGACGCGATTGAGCTTGAATACGTGCAAAACATGGTGGTGTGGGTGTTATTTAAAACCGAGCCACAACATATCGCACAATTAGGTCTGGGTGCTGCGGCGCTGACTAAATTCAGTTATCGCCAGTTTCCCGATGCCCGAGTGACTGCGGTTGAACTCAATCCTGCCGTGATTTCTACTTGCGAGGCTTTATTTGCCTTGCCACCGAACGACGCGCGTTTGCAAGTCCGCAATATGGATGCGATGGACTTTGTACTGGATCGTGCTCAGCATAATACGATCGATGTTTTGCAAGTCGACTTATACGATGAACTATCACGCGGTCCTGTTTTAGATAGCCCTGAGTTTTATCAAGCCTGCGCTGATTGCTTGACGGAAGACGGCATCATGACGACGAATGTGTTTGGCGACTACGACAGCTATGCCAAAAATATTGATGCGATGAAGTTGGTATTTGATGCCGTAGTCTGGCTACCGGCAGTTGACGATGAAAATCTGGTTGTCATCGCTTTTAAAAAAGCACCTTCTCTCGATTTTAGTGATTTATACGAGCGCGCCAGTGTAGTTAAGAAAAAATATAATTTACGCGCTAAATCCTGGGTCGATGGATTGAAGTTGTGGATGAAAGAGCAGGTTGGCGAGTAATATTTTTTAGTGAAAATCATGCATTTTTATAGAGGCGGGCTGCGTGAACATATTTATATTTATCTTATTGGAGGTTCTTGCAAAACGAAACACCGGAGAGTAATTTTATTGCGAGAAGCGCAAAATAGATGAGAAAGGAGCGGCCATTTCTGGCAAGATGAAAG